>JBAVYC010001208.1:0-3654 GCA_049698595.1 Desulfobacterales bacterium
AAGCAGATGAGTCCTGTTTCTGGTTGGAGTTCATCATTGATGAAAACCTGTTAAAAAAGGCTCAAGTCAAACCATTGCTGAAAGAAGCAGAAGAATTAACCGCAATCTTCATGACATCAAGGAAGACGGCCAGGATGGGAAAAGATGATGGTTGAATAGTGTCGATTCCTACCAACACAGTCAATGTTATATTAAGGCGTATTATCTCATTTACATCTGGAATAAATAAGATGATTGAGCGAAGCGATTTCAAAAATTATTCATTTGTCATTAGTCGTTAGTCATTCTATAGGGGGAACCCATGAGCACAGATATTAAAATTTATAAACCCAAAAATCATGTCCGGGTGGTGACGGCCACATCCCTCTTTGACGGCCATGATGCAGCCATAAATATCATGCGCCGTATCCTTCAGGATACAGGCGTAGAAGTTATCCACCTGGGGCATAATCGATCCGTTCAGGAAATTGTTGATGCCGCCATAGAAGAGGATGTCCAGGGCGTTGCGGTATCGAGTTATCAAGGTGGTCACATAGAATTCTTCAAATATTTGGTAGATCTTTTAAAGGAAAGAGAGGCTCCCCACATCAAGGTTTTCGGCGGCGGCGGCGGTGTCATTGTCCCCGAAGAGATAAGAATCCTTGAATCTTACGGCGTCACCAAGATTTATTCACCCGAAGACGGTGCCCGATTGGGCCTTCAGGGCATGGTCAACCACATCGTTGAATGTTTGGATTTTTCGACTGTCAAAGAGGACGGCATTTCCTTCGAAGATTTGGCCCCCCAAAGCAAACTTAGGGTGGCGAACTTGATCACGGCCGCCGAGCAGGCCAAAGCCCGGGAAGACGGACACTTAGCCGCATTGCGTGCCGAGATGGCAAAAAAAATCGGGGGGCGCAAAACTCCGGTTATCGGTATTACCGGCACAGGCGGCGCCGGGAAATCGTCATTGACCGATGAGGTCATTCTACGCATCCTGCATGATCTCAAGGATATTCACGTGGCCGTCATCAGTTGCGATCCTTCCCGGCGCAAAACCGGTGGCGCACTTTTGGGCGATCGCATCCGGATGAATGTGATCGGCAATCCGCGGTTGTATTTGCGATCCCTAGCCACCCGACAATCCCCCTCGGAAATCCCGGCGGTGCTGCCCGACGCCGTTGCGGCCCTAAAAGCCGCCGGATTTGACCTGATTATTGCCGAAACAGCCGGCATCGGACAGGGGGATTCGAGCATTGCCGATCTGGTCGACATATCCATCTATGTCATGACCAGTGAATTTGGCGCCGCCTCACAGCTTGAAAAAATCGATATGCTGGACTTTGCCGACTTGGTGGTGGTCAACAAGTTTGAAAAACGCGGCGGTGAAGATGCCGTCCGGGATGTCCGCAAACAGGTCCAGCGCAACCGCAAAGCCTTTGATCGCGACCCGACTGCAATGCCCGTCTTCGGCACCATCGCTTCCAAATTTAACGACGATGGGGTTACCGCACTTTACTGCGCCATCCTCGATACGATCCATTCCAAAACCGGTATAAAATATGAACCTCGGATTCCCAGACCGGCGACCAAAACATCCTCGTCCAAGACCATTATCATCCCCCCTGAACGCATTCGCTATTTGAGCGAAATCGCCGATAACATCCGACAATATCATCAAAAAACAAAGGAGCAAGCCAGGGCGCTGAGATCGTTTTGGCATCTGCAGGAAACCGCCGCGAAACTGGACACTGACAATTTGAACGGTGAGTTTACCGAGGTAGTCGCCCGGCTCAAAGAAGAAGTTCAGAAAGCCAAAGCCGCTTTAGATCGCGATACGCTCCAAAGTCTGGCTGAATGGGAAGATCTAAAGAAAACCTACGCTCGTGATGAGCTGGTATATCAGGTTCGCAAGCAGGATATCAGGGTCCCGCTGCACATCGAATCTCTGGCTCACTCCCGCATCCCCAAAATCGCCCTGCCCCGATTCCAGGATCCGGGAGAACTTTACCGCTGGATGCGCGCAGAAAATGTGCCCGGTCGGTTTCCTTTCACCGCCGGCGTGTTTCCCTTAAAGCGGATAGATGAAGACCCCACACGCATGTTTGCCGGTGAAGGCGATCCGGCGCGCACCAATCGCAGGTTTAAAATGCTGTCCGCCGGCTCAGATGCCAAACGGCTTTCCACCGCCTTTGATTCGGTGACGCTATATGGCTATGATCCGGATATTCGGCCAGATATTTACGGCAAAGTTGGGACTTCGGGGGTCAGCATCTGCACCCTGGATGATATGAAAGTGCTTTATGACGGCTTTGAGCTGTGCGCACCCCACACCTCCGTTTCCATGACCATCAACGGACCGGCGCCGATTATCCTGGCCATGTTCCTGAATACCGCCATTGATCAGCAGATCGAAAAGTTCAGGTCTGAAAATGGAAAAGAACCGTCCCGCGAACAGTCTGATCAGATTCGCGCCGCGGTCCTGTCCAATGTCCGCGGTACCGTCCAGGCCGACATTCTGAAAGAGGACCAGGGACAAAACACCTGTATCTTTTCGATTGATTTCGCCTTAAAAATGATGGGTGATATTCAGCAATATTTCATCGATCATGAAGTTCGCAATTTTTATTCGGTTTCCATCTCCGGATACCACATCGCCGAAGCCGGGGCCAACCCCATCACCCAGCTGGCGCTCACCCTTGCCAACGGGTTTACTTATGTCGAATACTATCTGTCCCGGGGTATGCCCATCGACAGTTTCGCACCGAATTTATCCTTTTTCTTTTCAAACGGCCTGGATCCCGAATACAACGTTATCGGACGGGTGGCCCGACGCATCTGGTCCATTGCCATGCGATATCGACACCTGGGATCCCAACGCAGTCAGATGCTCAAATATCATATCCAGACCTCCGGTCGATCCCTTCACAGCCGGGACATTCAATTCAATGACATCCGTACGACCCTGCAGGCTTTATGCGCCATCTACGATAACTGCAACAGCCTGCACACCAATGCCTTCGACGAGGCCATTACAACACCCAGTGCGGAATCGGTCAGGCGTGCCCTGGCCATCCAGTTGATTATCAATCGCGAGTGGGGCCTGGCAGCCAACGAAAACATGAACCAGGGCAGCTTTATATTTGAGCAATTAACCGACCTGGTGGAAGAAGCGGTGCTCATGGAGTTTGACCGCATCACCGAGCGCGGCGGCGTCCTGGGGGACATGGAAACCGGCTATCAGCGTGGCAAGATTCAGGAAGAATCCATGTACTATGAAATGCTGAAGCATACCGGCAAGCTTCCCATCATCGGCGTCAATACCTTTCGGGATCCGGACGCCGATGACGAACTGCTCAGTGAAAGCATTGAATTGACCCGCGCTACGGAAGAAGAAAAACAATCACAGCTCAACCGTCTGGCCGAATTTAAAAAGCGCCATGAAAAAGAGTCTTCGGGAGCACTGGAGCGTCTGCAAAATGTTGCACTTCGTGGTGATAACATATTTGAAGAGCTGATGGGCACTGTGAGGGTATGCAGCCTGGGACAGATCAGCCAGGCCTTGTATGATGTGGGAGGGAAGTATCGGAGGAATATGTAATAAATGTGAGTTGTTTGTGGTAAGTGGTTTGTGGTGAGACACTTTAGTACAGATATCGTTGATTGGTTGAGTGG
>JBAVYC010001209.1:0-3935 GCA_049698595.1 Desulfobacterales bacterium
ATGCTGAATTCCTTTATTATTTAGATTAAGCGGTTCAAGATTCAATTATTGAGCCATTACACTTTTTCCCGCATCCCCACCCACTGATAAAGAAACTCGATAATATCCTCCAGGTATTTTTTACCCGCTTCAGGTGTTGCCGGCCGGGGATCTCCCAGCACGCCGTTTTGATCCAGATTGTGGATACCATCAAAGACTTTCGACGTAATTTCGGACAGTTCACCCATAAATCCCACAGTTGCCCGATCCATCTTTACCTGGTCGGGCCTGAGCGCTAACATCAACGACGTTTCCCATTCACCGGAGTGAGCACCCGATTTAGCGGCATCGACACCCAAGGATCGGGAGCTTTCCGCGGCTGCACCCACAAGTCCCATCAAATCCGTAAATGCATAAATTCGAACTTCTCCGGCCGGTTCAATCTTCGCCACAGCCTCTGCCAGGGGTTTGAAATTACCCCCATGGGTGGGTAAAAGCACAATCCGCCGAAATCCATGAATGGACAGGCTGGCAACGACATCCGTTACGATGCGGCCGAAAGTTTCCGCACCAAGTGATATGGTTCCGTTGAAAGCCAGATGGTGCTCCGAACAACCAAAACGCACCGTCGGCGCTAAAAATGCGTTCAGACGTCCGGCCAGTCCCCACCCGATTTCATCCCCCAAGACCGCGTCCGTCCCTAATGGCAGATGTCTTCCGTGCTGCTCAGTGGAGCCAAAAGGCACAACCACCGTATCCCGTCCCTTTTGAATCTCCGCTTTAACCTCGGCCCAGGTCATTCGATCAAGATGCAATGCTGTCATTTAATGTCTCCCGGTAACTTGAAAGTATAGGAATTATCATTTTGGGGACACGGATGAGCACAGATTACCAGGATAATAAAAGTTACAAAAAACCAAATATCTGTGGGAATCTGTGAAAATCTGTGTCCTAATTTAACTTGGATTGCGATAGATCTCTTTTGATCCGTGGATGATAAAATTTTTGCAGCAAGACCACCAGCACAAACGCGGCCCAACCGATCAGGTCCGCCCACAGCTCGGTCCAGAACAATCCGGCCGCCGCCACTGTAAACAAGGCCGTTTCGAGCCAGGTGGCCGTCCGTATGAAGTAGCGCTCCAGCGCCGCTGTAAAGGCTATCAGCCCCACTGTGGTGGTAAGCATGGTAAAGATGACCTCCCAATGGAGCAGTTCATAGTCCGGGCCCATCCCGAGAAGCGGGCGGTAGGCCATGATAATGGGAATGATATACAGTCCTTTGGCCAGTTTCCAGGAAGTAAATGCGGTTCGCATGGGATTGGCGCCGGCCACGCCGGCCGCGGCAAAACTGGCCAGACTGACCGGGGGCGTGACGTTGGCATCCTGGGAATACCAGAACACGATCATGTGGGTGACCAGGATGGGTACTCCCATATCCAGCAATGCCGGGCCGGCCAGGGTTGCCAGCACGATGTAGCTGGCCGTTACCGGCAGTCCCATGCCCAGGACCAGCGACGCAGCGCCGATCAGCAGAATCGCCAGGGCCTTGATGCCGAAACTGAGATCCAAAACCAGGCTGGAAAACTTAAGGCCCATACCCGTCAGGGTGACCATGCCGACGATGATGCCGGCGGCCGCGCAGGCCACCGAAACCATAATCGCGTTGCGGGCGCCCTTCTCCAATGAGCCCAATATCTGTTTGAATTCATTGCGGCCGAAATCATACAGACTCCTGCGGGCCGGATCGTCGGTCGAAAGTTGATTGGCGGACACCGCCCAACGCACGGCATTGGCAATCAGGCTGGCGGCAAATGTGCTCAAAACAGCCACAAAACCCGCCATCATGGGCGAGTAGTTGGCCATCAGAACATAAATCAGAATGGCCAGGGGAATGATGAAGTGCAGGCCTTCACGCAAAACGCCGGGGATTTTGGGCAGATTTTCTTTGGGCTGTCCACTCAGGTTTTGTTTCTGAGCTTCGAAATGCACGAAAAACAGCACGGTCAGGTAGTACATGATTGCCGGAATCAGGGCCACCTTGATGATGGTCAGATAGCTGGTGCTGGTGAATTCCGCCATCAGGAAGGCCCCGGCCCCCATGATCGGCGGCATGAGCTGACCGCCGGTGGAAGCGGCCGCCTCGATCGCACCGGCCACATGGGGTCGGTAGCCGACGCGCTTCATCATGGGGATGGTGAAAGAACCGGTGGCCACCACATTGCCGACGGCGGAACCGGAAACCGAGCCCAAAAAACCCGAAGCCACCACGGCGGTTTTGGCCGGGCCGCCCGAAAAACGGCCGGTCAGGGCATAAGCCAGATCGATGAAAAAGTTGCCGCCGCCGGTTGCTTCCAGCACGGCTCCGAAAAGCACGAATACATAAACAAAGGTAGCGGCCACTCCGATGGGCAGGCCAAAAATACCCTCGGTGGTCAGCCACAGGGTGGTGGCAATCCGCTCGATGCTGTAACCCTTGTGGATGATCAGTTCGGGCATGTACGGACCGTATAAGGCATAGGCAATCGCCGCCACACAAATGCCGGTCATGATGGTCCCGATCACCCTGCGACAGGCCTCCAGCACGAGAATCATGCCGATGATACTGATTGCCAGGTCGCTGGGCAGCCAGTCTCCCTGTCGCTCAAAAATCGCATTGAGATTGTAGATAATGTAGCTGACGCAAACTATAGACAGAACCACCAGGGTCCAATCCAGAATCAACCAGAAACTTAATTTATCCTTGCGTGCGCCTTTAAACGGCGGTTTTAACAGAAACGTCAGCGACAGGATCGCACCCAGATGAATGGAGCGTTGAATCAGGGCCGTCAAAGCCGCTATCCCTGCCGTGTAAAGCTGATACAGGCTTAAACTGACGGAAAGCACCAGCACGATCGCGGCGGTCACCTGCACCAAAGACAGATTGCGATCGACAGGTGGGCTGCTCCCGGCCGCAATCCCATCTGCCGGCTGGTTGAATTTTGTGTTTGAAGTTTCCCCTGGCATTAATCACTCCTCAAGATCGGTGTGGCCGGATGCGGCCAGAAACGGCGCCACCAACCGTACAGCAGGCTTACCGGCCGTGCCGCAAAGCGCACGGCCTGATGCGGTGCCACAGCCGACAGGTTCGTGGTTGCCCCCCGCCAGATGATGGTGTGGTCCACTCCCCGGCTGCCGATTCGCAGGACAAAGTTCCCGGTCGGCATGTGCATGTCCTCGATGACCTCATATGGTTCCCGCCGAACCATGCGGCCGACGCCCGGCATGCGCCCCATCCCGGCACCGAATTTCAAATAGCGCTCTTCTTCAATGTATATACGCCCCGTTTCATCCAGGCTGTGTTCTTCCCAGATGGGGGCGTTTTCAACCGAGTGGTAATAGTGCAGTGTAAAACGCTCGCCCGGTTCCAATGGTAAGACCAGCAGCGGCGGCCCGCCTTTTACCGGGACAACTTGCAGCTCCAATCCGCCGGGGGCTACCATGGCGAGTGCCAATAATGTAATTAAACAGCCGGTTGCCAATAAGATCAACAACCGGCCGCTCTTTATCATAGTGCTTCCTTTATTCCGGCATTGTATAGCGCGAAATCTATATCGCGAACATGATGCTGTTTCTTGTCCGGAAAATGCGAAATCTCAAGCACGCCTGATCTTATAAAATTGGCCGAAGCAAACTCCAAAGACCTAAATATTAATATCCAAAACATGATACCAAAAATCAACGGCTCTTTTGTTTTTAATTTTGAGTATTCGAATTTTGATATTGTTTCGGATTTCGATATTCGGATTTAACTATTTCAGTAGTTTATCTACACCCCATATCTTACCATTCGAATAACTGCAGAAAAGCATAATAAACACTAATATTTTAGGGCATCAGCCCGGCCGGCACGGAGATACCCTTTTCTTTCAGATATTTGAGGGTTCCCGGATGCAACGGGATAGGTGAATATTTTACGG
>JBAVYC010001210.1:0-3298 GCA_049698595.1 Desulfobacterales bacterium
ATCAATATGCTTGCTGCCCTGCAAGGTCCACTTTTCCGATCGCAGCCTTTAAAAAGTGAGGATTGTTAGGCAAATGGCAGGTTATCCTCCATAAAAGGGAGAAGGGTTCCCAGGCCCTTTTCCTTAGCCCGGTCTAAGACCACGGCCGCCATCAAGACATCATGAATCGCCACGCCGACGTTAAAATCGATAATGCGTTCATCCCGGTTTTCACGTCCCGGTTTTTGCCCGGCAACAATCTCTCCCAATTGGCAGTATAAGTCCGGCAGCGGGGTATAGTACCCATCAGTTCCCCCCACAAAGCTGTTGAACTGCGCCCAATCATCGACAATAAATTTATCCACTTTGGCCAGGGTCGCGAGTTCCCATCCACGGGTGTGGACAGGCAGCGCCAGGGCCCCCTTACCAACCCATTTTTCTTTAAAAAGCCGCTCATCCAGATGGCCCGTGGCCGTCACGATAATATCGGCGCCGTCCATGACCTCCCGCACGGATTGTCCCTGCTCAATCCGAAAAGGGCCATGCGCGTTCATCATAGTAACAAATCGCTGTGAGACTTCGGCGTTCGTATCAAAGACCTTAACGACTTCGATGTCCGGCAGCACCTCCTGCAGGCTCAGCAAATGGTAGCGTCCCTGGATTCCGGCACCCACAATGCCGATGACCCTGGCATCTTTATTCGCCAGATATTTGGCAGCCACCGCAGAAACCGCCGCGGTCCTCAAGTTGGTAATATAGCCCCCATCCATCACCACCAGGGGCTGTCCGGTGTTGACATCATTGAGCACAATGAGGCCCATGATGGTGGGCAGGCCATGCTTATAATTTCCCGGAAAGCCACTCACCCATTTCATGCCGCCTGCTTTCTTGCGCGGAAGATAGGCCGGCATGGCGTGGATAAACGCATCGCTGAGCGGATGGATACCCGGCTTGGGGGGATTTTCAAAATGCTTGAGGCCGTGTTCCCGCAGCACATCCTCCACGATGGCAATGGCGTCCTTCATAGTCAATCCGACTTCGATCACTTCTTTTTGAGATAGGTAGAGAATGTCTATTTTTTTCATGATTATTTGATCTTTTTTTCAAAGTGTTTGCGTGCCAAACCCGCACCTAAAAGGATAACCACACTCAAAATCACCAAAAGCGTGGATACTGCGGCAATGGTTGGGTTAATTTCGGTTCTTAATCCATCCCACAACTTCTTCGGCAGGGTGGACAAGGTCGGGCTGCTGATAAAAAGTGCGATGATCAGCTCGTCAAATGAAATAAGGAAAGCAAAAAGGCCGCTGGCAATCATTCCGGGAAGCGCCAGCGGGAATACCACCCGCCTGAGCGTGGTGATTCGATTGGCGCCAAGACTCCTGGCCGCTTGTTCTACTTCAACGTTGATCCCCCGCAGATTGGCCGACATGACGATCACCACAAAAGGCAGCGCCATAATTGTATGTGCCAGGGTGAACCCGAGTAGTGTTCCAGTCAATCCCAGGTCCGAGTATATTTTATAAACGGCGACGGCGGTGACCAGAACAGGGGTGACCATGGGGGAAATGATAAAGGAATTAATGAGATTCTTGCCGGGAAAGCGTCCGCGAACAAGTCCATAAGCCGCCAGGCTGCCTAAAAGCGTTGCAGCGATCGTAACTAAAATTGCCACCTCAAAGCTGGTAATGGTTGCAGCAATCCACTCTTCAGTTTCAAAGTAATTATGATACCATTGCCAGGAATAGGACTTTGGCGGAAATTCCAGAAAACGCGCTCCGCTGAATGAGATCGGAACAACGATAAAATTCGGCATGATCAAAAAGACACAGACAAGTCCGCAAAAGGTATAAAAAACAATCTTCTTAAAAGATTCCCAATGCTTGTCATTTAATCGATATTGGGCCATTACGCTTATCCCCCGTGAATCCGTTCAACGCCCATAACCCGGTTGTAGATTAGATACAGAGTGGTTGTCACAATCATCAGGAGCATCGAGAGCGCTGCCCCGAATCCCCAGTTCAAGGCGTCATCGATTTCGCTCTGAATGACCTGGGAAATCATGGTGTCCTTGAGACCACCCAAAAGAGCTGGGGTAACAAAGAAGGCCACCGCCAGAATGAAGACCAGCAGACAACCGGCACCGATGCCGGGCATACTTAAAGGCAGATAGACCCTGAGAAATTGTTTGTACGGTGGGGCTCCCAAACTCGCCGCCGCCTGGGTCAATTCCTTGGGTATTCCGACCATGACCGAGTAAAGGGTCAATATCATATAGGGCAGCATGAAATGAATCATGCCTACCAACACCCCGAAACGGTTAAATATCATTGATAAAGGAGATGATATGATGTCCCCGCTGATGAGCAGTTGGTTAATAACACCGTTGTTGCCCAGCAGCACCATCCAGGCGTACATCCGGACCAAAATGCTGGTCCAGAATGGGAAGAGCACCAACGGAAGAAGAATACTTAAGGTATTGGCTGACACGTGCGCAAACAGATAGGCAACCGGATAGCCGATAAGCAGGGCCCCCAGCGTGGTCAGGATGGATGCTTCAAAGGTAACCCGAAATATTCTTAAATATACCGGTCGGGTGAACGCCCTGACATAGTGCTCGAGGGTAAAAGCAGGGTCATATAAGCTGTTGAGCAAAAAGACAATCAGGGGATACACGAAAAGGGTCAAAAGAAGCACCATCGCAGGCGCAACAAAGGCGAAGACAGTGAGTTTTTCCCAGCGCTCCAAACGGGCCAGCTGCTTGATAAAAGGACGTTCCATGGGTGCCGTTTTTGCCTGGCCAATTGCTTCTGTCATTTTGTTAAACCCTCCTCCCCTTGGATGGGCAGAGACTGGCTGATCCTCCCTCATATCAAAGCATTGGAGGATCAGCTAAAAGTCCTATTGCAGCTTCCACTCGCGCCAGCGCTCGAGCATATCCTGATATTGGGTTGACCACCAATTAAAATCACACTTGATCATTTTATCCACGTATGTGAGCGGCATCCTTTCAAGAAGCTGTTTGTCAAGAAATTTCAAGGATTTATTATTCACCGGCCCGTAGTCGATATATTGTGATAAGGGCCAGTTGGTCTCGGGAAAGCTGGCCCATGCGATAAAGAGCATGGCCAGATCCTTGTTTTTGCTGCCTTTGGGAATATACCAGGCATCCGATACCATCTGTGCGCCGTCCCAGACTACCGCCACCGGGGCACCCTCCTTCGAAACGCCGCTGATACGTCCGTTCCAGCCGGTGGCCATAACGACCTCTTTATCCGTCAACAGTTGCGGCGGCTGAGCCCCCTGGGTCCACCAGACA
>JBAVYC010001211.1:0-1850 GCA_049698595.1 Desulfobacterales bacterium
GGGTAAAGGCATCGATAGCCGCGTTAATTTTGCCTTGATTTTTATGTAACAACCCGAGCATATACCAGGAATTGAAGTTGGGACACACCCCTATCGACCGGTGCAGCCATTCTATGCTTCGCTCTGGATCGGTGGTTGACTTCGCCCGATAGTAATATTTTTCTCCTAGCCCGCAATCCATGGCCGGAGAAGAACCGACGAATACCATCAGAGAAAATAAAACCCCCGTCCGGACAAATCTCTTCATGCCTGCCTGCCTCCGATAAAAAAGAAATTCGGTCTAATTTAAATGATAGAGCGTAGCGATTCCACCAATCCAAAATTCGCAATCTAAAATTCCAAATTATGAGCAATAGCTATAGAAGAATAAAAACAGGTTCAGAATTTTTTCAAAACTACTGCTCCGACTAAGCTTACTCTAACCTGCATTTCCCGCTACCCCTGATTTCAGCAACCACTTTGCCGGCGGCCAGCCAACCCGAACCCTGGCGCATCACCAATGATCGGGTCGAATTTGGCGACAGCTCCGCCAACACACCTTTCGCGGTCTTGAAACCGTCTTGATAGCCGTTGATGGGTGAGCGGGTTAGAAAAGCGGTGATCAGGTTGGGCCCGGCAGGGCCTGCGGCCACCATCTCAAAATCCATCCGCCCGGTCGGCAGAACAATCTTTCCCCGTTCTACAGAATTATGCAGATGATATTGATTTGGAAACAGCACGGTCGCCTGATCATCTGCGGTAATGTACATGATACTCAAAAAGCCCGGCTCGGGTATCCAAACAGATATTTCCAGCGTCTCGCCGGGTTCGAAACAGGCCTTGTTCAGTTTGAGCCACACAGTTTCATTGCTTTTGTGCACCAGCGTTTCCAGTTTTTGGCGGACGAAACCCTTTCCTCCATCCGGAGAAACCAACTTCAGGGGACGTTTACGGAGGTTCAGATTTCCGGCAATCTGGGGATGAAAGACGGCGACGTCGGATCGAATCTGCTCCCGAATGAATTTTGTCGTCCCAAGCTGCAGTTCTTCGGGGGTGATGCTGGCCCCGGCGGCGGCGGCGGATCGTACGGTCTGCCGCAGTCCTAAAGTGAAAATACTGCCCTGAGCAGTGGCAACCGTTTTTTCATCATCGCGACAGGCGCTGATCGCAACATAATGGCTCTCGTCCCCCGGTATGGCCTGGTGTTGGGGATTCATGAGATCGAAGCTGCCGCTGCCACCGGCGGCTTCCAGTGCGGGTGAGTAGTAGAAGTATTTCACCTTAGCCTGGCCGGTCTGAAAGGAACGGGAAGACAGCTGCAGGCGCTTCGTCGCGCTGCCGCTATGACAGGCGTCCAGGACAACTAGAATATTGCGACTTTTCATTCTCGCCAGCATATGGTTCAAGTGATCATCAGGCAAAACGCCGCTCAGGGTTTGCCGGCCGTGTTTTTCCGTCAGAACAGTATCGTAGAGCAAGAGCACTTCATCAAACTGATCATCCTCATCATTGTTTTCGTCCGGTATCTGAGAGCCGTGTCCACTGAAATAAAACAGCACCCGGTCATCCGCTCCGACCCCACTAATCAGCCAGTTTTCGATTGCATCATAAACTCTGGCGGTAGATGCCTGCTCATGCTCCAGCACCTTGATTTCATGACGTTTGAATCCCATCAGGTGCACCATTTCCCTCATCATGCTGATATCCAGGCTGACGCCGTTCAGCTTTTCCTCAAATTGCGCATAGCGGCCGACGCCGATCAGCAACGCCCGGTCTTCACTACGGGCCGCCGAAACCATGATGATAGACATCAACAGAAGCCATAAAAGGAAAGATAACAGGCCGTGTGACCGCTTTTTGTTTTTGGCCAT
>JBAVYC010001212.1:0-3480 GCA_049698595.1 Desulfobacterales bacterium
CGCTCTCTGGCAGGGGTCTTGCGAGCGGTGGTAATTACATCGACCTTCCCCTGCCGGGTGCCTTCAAGGATTTCTTCCCAATCGAGTCCCGGGACCATCTCTATTCTGACGCCCAGACGTTCGCCGATGATATGCATAAAATCAGCCGATACACCGGAATACTTCCCGGACTCATCAACAAAAGAATAAGGCGCATAGCCCGGATCAACCCCGATCCGGATGTTTTTATGGGCGGCCAGCCAGGCAATTTCTCTGGGAGTCAAATCGATATCTTTCTGTTTTTTGCCATAGAACCGATCGGCAGGGTCCGTGATCCAACGTTTTTCCAACTCCAGCCACTCTTCGGGCGTAATGCTGCTCAAACCTCTGTTTATGGCTGTAATCAGCTTGGCATTGCTGCTTAGTGTACCGGCATGCATCTGGTTGCGGATGCGCGGTGTTGCCAGCATTTCGAACTGACCCCGTTCATATTGATGCAGCATTCTGTCCTTCATCGCCAAGGATTCATCCATAAATGCTTTAATCAGGCCTTTGACAGCCGCTTCGAGCAAGGCCGGGTAACTGTCGAATTCGATCAAATCCATCTCGGGATAATGAATCCCCACGTACTCCGCCTGGAAACTGTCACGCAGCGCGCCCACTTTCCGCCCGGCCAGTTCTTGGACCGTTTGCATTTTACCGTATTGAGGCAGATAGAAAAAGGCCGATTCATTTTCATATATCGGTCTGGAAAAGTGTATCCAAAGTGACCGTTCAGCGGTGTGATAGAGGCCGGAGTGGATATCGGCAGTTCCATTTTTCAGGGCTTTGAGGGTATCGGGCCAATCCGTCATCAAAAATTCGACTTGATTGCCGGTTTTTTTAGCCCAAAGACGCCAGAGATCTATGAGCAGACCGCTGGCTTTGCCATTGACGCCGAGCTGGGTGAAAGGCGGATAGTTGCGCTCACAGGCAATGATCAGGACATCTTTCAATCTGGGGGATATCCATTTGCGTTCAATTTCAGCCCGCTCCTGGGCAGAAATTTTTTCAAAGCCCTTTTGGATAAGCCTCAATCTGACGTCCCCGTCAGCCACAGCGGGGTAAAAGGCATTTTTATCCAGAGGACTTTCCGGATTGTAACGGTATTGGTGGGCAATGCCTCGCTGGGTGAGAAAGTGACGGGCCATTTGCTCAACATCCGCGAAAACCCGAATCTCTTCCCTTTCTACGGCGTCGTATAGACTTTTCTGGTCGGCATATTCAATTAGGGCGGCTTGAGGCAAAGCAGCCTTCAGAATCGATGCCTCGTGAGCGCCTTTGATGATCCCAATCCTGAAAGGGATGAGATCATCAATCGTGTTTAAACCATATATATTTATGTCAAAGAAAAAGAAGCTGTCACTTCTGCTCAAAGGCTTCCCAAAATCCAGAAATTTTTCGCGGTCCGAATTGTAGTTCAGCCCCGCGTGAGCATCTGCCCGTCCATCTCGGACCATGGCAATCGTCTCGTTCCAGGGCGCGCTCTTAAACTCGATTGCAACGCCGGTTTTCTCGGACCACAAGCGCCACATATCTACGATGATACCGGAAGGTTGTCCCTGATCGTCGATAAAATGAAATGGTTCGGTATCCGTGCTCACGGCAACGGTAATCTTTTGAACCGTTGGTACGGCAGATTCTTTAGAATCTGTGGCCTGAATATCCCCGGTACAAAGGAACACGGCCAGGAGTGCAAAAAACAGAAAAAAAGGCAGGATCCTGTTAAATTTCATATTGTCCACCCGCTGCTAAAAACCTGTATGGGGAGATCGGTGGCAAATCTTTGATGCCGCCGATTGGGCGACAACCCGCCCAATACCCGCAGTGCATTTTAAGCCCGCCGCAAGACGGCCTTTTGGGTTTGATTATCTGGATTATTATGTTAATTCCAAGTTAATGGCAATGCAATTATTTAATCTGAAAGGAGCATCGACGTGAATTTCGATACACTAAGACTGGTCTATTTTTCACCAACCAAAACAACCCAAAAGATCCTGGAGGGGATTGCCCAGGGAGCAGCGATCGGCAAGGTTGAACACCTTGATTTGACACCACCGGAGGCAAAGACCGCGGGCCTGGATGACATGCAAGATGAATTAGTTCTCCTGGGGGTTCCTGTCTATGGCGGAAGAGTACCGCTGGAAGCAGTCCCCAAGTTGCAGCAACTCAAAGCAAACGCGACACCCGCGGTTATCATCGTTGTGTATGGGAATAGAGAGTTTGAGGATGCCCTGCTTGAGTTGAGGGATCTTGCCCGGGCATCAGGTTTTATCCCGATCGCCGGCGGCGCATTTATCGGGGAGCATTCTTTTGCTAGTGATACCATGCCCATTGCAAACGGACGGCCTGATCCGGAAGATCTCAAAAAGGCAAAAGAATTCGGAATGATGATCCGAGGCAAGCTGAAGGGTATCGATTCGATTGATGCGGTGTCTCAGCTAGAGGTACCCGGCAACAGTCCCTATAAAAAACGGAGAGAACCGGCAGAGATATCTCCATCGACTCACGGGGTCCCGTGTACCCTGTGTGGAACCTGTGCCTCACTTTGTCCTGTTGCAGCGATTACGGTCGAAGAAACCGTAGTGACAGACAAGCTTGGGTGCATTTTATGCTGTGCATGTGTGAAAAACTGTCCAACCGGAGCCAGAGTGATGGAAGAACCCAAGATAAAACAAATGGCGCAGTGGTTGAACACAAATTGTCAGACGCGAAAGGAGCCTGAGATATTCGTCTAGAATTCGATTAAAGTCCATTTTTATCTGATCAAACCAATGACTGGATTCTATATGCGCGTCATAAATTTTGTGAAAAAAGCAATTTTGACAAATTCAGCTTGACGACAGCGGATGAAATAATCGCCGCCATAGCAGAGACCATATTCGGCAAATTTACATAGCATTGATTTGAGACTGTCAAAAGAGGCCCAAAGTTAAGGTTGGAAAAACAAATATAACATAAAATCAGAATATTGTCCGGATTCGATTTAGGCACGAAACCTACAATAGGCACATTGTTTGGATTGGTCAGGGGCAATATACAATTTCCGGGAATGTTAGGTTTGTTCAGCAAATCCAAAATATCGTGATTAAATATTTTATGGATTTGAAAGGGAAATGACGCACTTCAATTCTTAGAAAATCGTTGAATATGAACATTAAAACAGATAAAGAATGTGGGAAGACGTTGTGTTATCGTTTTTCTATCTGAGATAATTACGAATTCATAAGTGCATAGAAAACCCGAGATCCATGTGGATTTAAATTTTTGGACTATCATCTACGTATCTGTACTTTGGGGAAATTTGTGATATTTTATGATATCACAGGTTTTAAAAAGCGTGGTTTTTTCCATATTATCTCAATGTATCTTTATCGCGGTACAATCTACTTTTTAGCTGTATACATTAAAAAGGTGAGGATATCCAGAAATGTATAATTACTTGTCGGGCTGACACAATAC
>JBAVYC010001213.1:0-9295 GCA_049698595.1 Desulfobacterales bacterium
CCTGGATGAACTGCTGAACCAGCGTGTCGTCACATCGCCGAATCTCTTCGGGGGTGCCTTCGAACCGGATTTTGCCCTCATCCAGCATGACGATCCTTTGGGAGATAAAAAAGATATCGGGGATTTCGCCTGGATAAATACATAGGCTGACCCCCCGGAGCACCCGGCTGTCACCGAATTTTTTGAAAACATTTTTAAGCTGAATTAGAGGTTGTACCATGGTTTTCAAATGAAAATTGCCCCAATCTAACGGGGCATGCAAGTGATAAAATTCTCAGCATTTAGATACTCGATTTTGCACATGAATGCAAGCAGATGAAATTCACCTGACATCGGAATCTATTTCGTTAAATTTATCTACCAACCTTTATCAAGAGATTGCCCAGGTTTTGCATCCCTCCATTTTGGTCAAATGGGGGCGGGTCAGATAGCAAAGCGGAAGGTTGAGTTCCGACAACCAGAAAATAAGAACTCAGAGTTCCTTGCAGATGAAATTTGAATAGGCTTTTGATCTAACTTTTTCCAAAATATCTTCCCCTCAAGTTTACCTTCTATTTGTAATTTTTATCTATATTCCGAATAGTTCCACAATTTCCCTGTCTCGTAGGTGTACAATTCAGCTGTGTTAAAAAGATCAACTTCCACCTTTGGCATGTTGATTGCTTTTTTGATCCTGCATGGGATTTAAATGTTTGGAACTGAGGGCGCGGAGCTTTACAAACACCCCAACACCCCTTGGTAGTTATTCAAAACGATATCTTCATCAATCTATATCGCCGGCAGCGGTGATTCAGTTATGACCTCGGCCAATCAGCGACCGCCAGCAGAGCTGGGTTATGAGGATGGCCCCTGGAAAGGGCCGGGGCCACCTCTGCTGGTGGCCGCTGATTTTTAAATTTTTTTTGACCCTCGACATCCAGGAACTCATCCGGGTCCCCATGGCAAGATGTGACTTGATGACCAAACAGAATGATGGCATGATAAAGAAAGTCGAAGGGGAAGCGATCAAAAGTCTGCTGGATAACGCCTTAGAGACTTGATAAATATCAGATGAAGTTGAGAGAGAAGATCGCCCAACAGATAGCCAGGCTGGCAAATACCAAAGATTAAGTAAAACTAAAATTCATCAAAAAGGAATATAGAATTGAATATTATCGCGATAGTGAAACATATTCGACCTCAAGATGTTCTGGATATTCTGTTTATAACGGTTGTCGTCTATCATCTGTATATATGGTTTCGCAGTACCAAGGCGTTCAAAGCCCTAATCGGCCTGCTTGCCCTGGGAATCATATTCACCGCTGCCCAGATCTGGGGCTTATTTCTGACGACCTGGATGTTCCAGATTCTATGGCAGGTGTTGATTATTCTGCTGATAATATTGTTTCAACCTGAAATTCGCGAATTTCTTGAGAGATTCAACCCTTTTCAGAGGCTAAGCTGGCGTAAGTCTTCAAACCCGGCAGCCTGGGTCGAGACCTTGACTGAAGCGTGCTTTAAATTGGCCAAAAACAGGATCGGCGCTTTGATTATCATTGAGCGCAACGATTGGGTCGATGAATGGATTACCGGAGGCATTCCTTTAGAAGGGCAGCCAACCCCTGAAATCATAAAGAGTGTTTTTCAAAAAGAATCTCCGCTCCATGACGGGGCCATTGTTATACGCAAGGGAAGAATTGTTGCGACCGCATGCTATCTTCCCCTGAGCTCCGAAGAAGGTCTTCCTAAAGAGTATGGAACCAGACATCGGGCAGCCCTGGGAGTTGTTGAGCGCTGTGATGCCTGGGCTGTGGTTGTCTCCGAGGAACGGGGCAAAGTCTCCCTGGTGAGAGACGGACTCATTGGAGCAATTGGTGATCCTGCTGATCTTATAAAAGCGCTTGATGAACTGATGACACCGAAAGAGCGCAGGAATCAACGACCATGGCACAGAATACACCTGGCTTTTCTTCATCAATGGCACCTGAAACTGATCATCTTGGGTCTGGTGACAGTCGGTTGGTTCTTCCTGGCCGGTCAGCAGAATTTTGTTGTGAGCTTCAAGGTCCCGGTTGAAATGGAAAATCTGCCCGCCAGGATGGAAATTGTGGAACCGATTAAACCGCAGATAACAATTACCGCGCGTGGTTTGCGCAAGGATGCCAGCACCTTGAACGCCAGGAATGTCGGGGCGAAAATTGATCTATCGTTAGCTGGTTATGGTATTAGAAACTTTCGTATTTCAAGGAATCAGATTACGCTACCCAGCAAAAACGTCGATATCATTAAGATCGAACCTGATGAAATTTTATTTGTATTAAAGGATAAAGAAAAATCTAATTCAACAAAATGACAGGCGGCTCTGTTCTTAAAACTTAGAAACCCGAGGAGGACACCACAATGGCTGCAAAAAGTCAAACGCTGATGTCGTACCTATTGATGGGTCAGAGAACTCCCTGAGATCGCTTGATTATATCAATCTGATGTTTGGCTCGAATCACCATTTAAAAGTTACCGTGTTCCATGTACTGCCAGGCTTGCCAACTGTTTCAATTGGAAGGAAGGCTCCGTTTAGCCTATCGGCGGCGGCCTACCTTTTACCTGTAACGAGTTCATATAACAAACCCTCTTTTGCCATCAACTCTTCGTAAGACCCCATTTCTTCAATTTTTCCGGATTTCATCACCCCTATTTTGTCGAAATTCTTTATTATGTCCAGTCGATGGACGACGGCAATCAAGGTGGCATTTCCCTTCCAGTGGGTATCCAGCAGGGTTTGGATGCGCGTTTGGGATTTGTTGTCGAGCGCTGAGGTGGCTTCGTCCATGATCAAGATCCGCGGTTTCTTTAAAAAAGCTCTGGCGATAGCCAGTTTCTGGCGTTGGCCGCCGGAAAGCCGATCACCCTTGCTGCCGACCTGAAACTGCATGCCGATCTCAACCACGGTTTCCAAAATACCCTCTTCAATCAGCAATTGAACAATTTGCTCGTTGATCGTGTCTTGTATCTGGGAATTGGTGGTTTTCAATCTGCCGAAGAAGATATTGTTGAGGATGGTGTGGGAATAAATGTATTCCGATTTCCGGTAAAATGTAAAAACTTCCGGGGATTCGGAAGAAATTTTTTCTCTGAAGCGGGTGCGGGCTATGAGTATCCGTTGCTCGAGGCTATCCGCCAAAGCGATCATCTTATGCCGGCCGGGAATGAATCCGAGGGCCAATTCCAGCAGCTTCTGCTGTTCAGGAGGTAGTAACAATTCCGGCTTGGTGGTTTTCAGATGTTCTGCAACCGTTTTGTAGTCATCCAGCTTATCCGCTCCGATGGGGCTTTGCATAAAAAAAAGCTCGTCCGCTGGCAGGTTTCCAAGGATGCTGATGGTTTGAACGCACAAACGGGCTGCCAGGTCAAGCAGTGGCACTCTCAGATCAGTTTCGTCCAGAAAATCCAGAAAGTAGCTATTGCCGGACAATTTTTTTTCACTGAATAATTCCTGGTTGGCAGAACCGAATGTCAGGTTTTTCGCCAGACTGGAATAATAAAGATATTTTTCTTTGTCAAAAAATTCCACATAATCAACCAGCACTGTATTTAAGCGGCGTTTCAGTTTTTTACGGATCCGGATGAGGGGCGGTACCAGATTTGAATATTTAGAGCGATCGAGTACAGCGTTGAGGCTGAAACGCAGGACGTCGGGAAAAATACCGGTTTGCTGGATGACCGCGATCATTTCGTCGAGGTCCGGCAGCTCGCGAGACAGACCCTCCCCGGTGCCCTCAACCTGGGTAACGCACCCATAAAGGAGGTTTTCAGCAATGGTTCCATCGAAGATAAACGGTGTCTGGGAGACAAAGCCGGTGTTAAGGGCGATGTCCTGCTTGGACAATTGGCTGACTTCCTGGTTGCCGATCTTAAGATGCCCCTCGGTGTATTTAAAAAGCTGGCCGATACACAGGGCCAGGGTGCTCTTACCGCTGCCCGAAAATCCGACAAGGGCCAATTGCTGGCCGGGGCTGACGGACAAATTTATATTATCCAGCAGCCGGATGCCTTCCTCAGTGCTGAAGGACAGATTGTTAACCTCGATATTTCCCGCCAGCCGATAGGGTTTACGGTTAACGGGCTCGATGGCGAATTCCGGACTTTCATCAAAAAATTCCATGGTGCGGCTGTAACTTACGGAGGCTTCCTGGTAAGACTGATAAAAATCAATGAGTTCTCGCCAGGGATCAAAAACTTTTTCCTGGGCGGACAAAAATGCTACCAAAGCACCCAGTTCCAGGCGACCGTTGATGGCCAGATAACCGCCCAGGATGAATATGAGAAAAGGGCTGAAATTCGTGAAAAAATTAGTGATCACCTTGATCGCCTGGCGGTAAAGATTCCAGACAATTCTGATTTTCAGCAGTTCGTCCACAATGGCACCGAATTTTCTATTTTCGACATTGTAGGCGCAATTGGCCTGAATTTCATGGATGCCGGAAACCGCTTCCACGATTTTGCTGGAAAGGCTGCGCGAGGCATCCACCCGCTTTGTATTTTCGAGGTTGGATCTTTTCTGCAGCCAGGGAATCAGCAAGACGGCCAGCGGATAGACCGCAAACGAAACGGCTGCCAAAAGCGGGTTCAGCCATAGCAGATAAACGGCAAATGCGACCAGGGTCAAAACACTGGTCACCGGTATCGCGACGGCCATCCCCACAAAATCTCCAGCGGTGGCCAGCTCGGTGGCAAAAGACTGCACCACCATCCCCGGCTGAGTTCTTCTGAAAAACGCCAGCGGCAGATTGAGGGTGTGCTGATACAATTCCTTGCGCATACCGGCCGCAGCCCGCTGCCCGATGATGGTTTGTAAAACGCTGATAAGATATTTGAGTGCGCTGTTGATGACGACGGCCGCAAGGTACAAGCCGCAGTAGAGCAGCAACAGGTCGACCGCCTTAAAGTTAATGGCCTGGTTGACGATCCGCTTTTGCATTTCCAGGGGAAATACCCGGGTGAATACCGTGACGAGTATGGTCAACAATAATATAATCTTTAGCTTCAGATGGCCGGAAAATACCCATGAAAATAACGACCTCTCGACAACAGAAGGGTATAATTTCTTTGTCTCCATAACGAAATACTCCTTAACCATGGGAAAACGGATTTGATTCAAAAAACCGGTTAAAATTCATACAATTATCCGTTAACTCACTCTTGCTCATTTGTAAATGCTAATTGGAATAAAACGACCTGTTCCTGACATGAAGGCTGATATCAAAGTAAACAAAATTTCCACCGGCAATATAAGGAGTCAATAAAGATGCCAAGCAATGTAAAGCGTCGGACCTCATTGGTAATTTTTCTGCTAACAGTAATAGCCTTAATGTTGGCGTCAACAGCATGGGCCCAACCGAAAACACAACCGCGATCTTTAGAGAGACCGATGGGCATAACGGGTTCAATTACCGAAGATATCAGCCTCGAGCAGTTAATGGCCAAAAGAGCTTCAGTAGATAGTGCTGCGGACCTGGACACTACCAATAAAAAAGCTGGACCTGGCCGAGCAAGGCAAGCTGCAGGCCGAAATTAAATTACACCATTTCTTTTCCCCAACGGGATGTGCACCTGGACACGAGCAATCCGCTGGAAATTCGGGTTGTTTCCGATCAAGTAGGCCATAAAATGGCCTGAATTAAAAATTATTCGTTGGATCGAATGAGTTGACAAAAAAAAATGGAAGCTGATAGATAAACAGTAGATAAATCGACGTCACAACTCTTTACCGCATGGACTGTTTGGCAATAACGCCACAGGAATAACTTCACATTTTAAGAAAGGAGGGGCGAATATGAAAAACCGGAAAACCTATCATACCTGGGTTGCCGTCATCGCTGTTTGGTTGGTTGCCATTCTACCGGTTCCAAGCGGCGCCGCTGCTGATCGGATCGTCACCGGTAATTCACCGGTCTTAGAAAGGATTATCGACAATGGCGTTATCAGAGTCGGCGTCAATCCGCTTTTTAAACCTTTTTCCTTTACCAACGAAAACAAAGAGCATGTCGGCATCGACATCGATATTGCGAACCTACTGGCCTCGGGTCTGGGCGTCAAGTTGGAGATTGTGGTGCCAAATACATTTGTTGATCTGTTTCCCATGGTACAAAACGGTGAAATTGACGTGATTATTGCCGCAATGTCCCGCATATTCCAACGTGCCCTGTGGGTTGATTTCACCAACTCCTACTACAATACCGGCATCAGCGTTATGTTAAGCAAGGCCAAAGGCAGCGGCTTGGGTATCAGTCAAGTCAAGAGTTACGAGGAATTAACGGACAAATTGCGAATTGCGGGCAAGGAAGACCAGCTGATCATTGCCGCAACCACCGGAAAAGGGGCCATCAAATCGATACCCGTGTTTTTCCCCAAAGCAAAAGTCAAAGAATATCCCACCAATGAAAAATCAGCAGAAGCGGTTGCCAAGGGCGAGGCCCACATCATGGTTCACGATGAAATCTTTCTCAACATGTGGGTCAAGGACAACCCGGACAAGGCCCTGTATCGGATGACTGTTTTTCGCAAGCCCTACAAACCGGATACTTACGGTTTTGGGGTTGCGAAGGGAAATCAGTCATTTTTAAATTTGCTGAACACGTTCATCTATGATCAACTTTACGCCCAGGGCTATTTTACGCAGTTTATGGAAAAGTATATGAAACCGCAGCCGGAAGGTATGTCATTCGACGTGGGAGAAAGTGAGTTATAGCCGGTGAAGTGATCTAAGATGTTGCAATATCAAGGAGGGTACTTATGAAAAATTCAAAAGAAAAAAAAGGCCTCGACCTGCAATGGAAGATTTTGATCGGTATTGTCGGCGGCATCGTTCTGGGCATTATTTTCAATAACCTTATCGGTCCGGGAGTCACCACCGGACCTGTCTACGCCCTGAAGATATTTTTTAAGTATGGCGGCGATATTTTTATCCGCCTGCTTAGAATGATGATTGTCCCCCTGGTGTTTGCCTCTCTTTTTATGGCCGTTGTCAATTTAGGAGACATCAGAGATCTCGGTAAAATCGGTGGTAAGACGGTGGCTTACTACATGGCCACAACCGCTCTGGCGGTGTTGCTCGGCATCATTCTGGTAAATATCATCCATCCGGGTCAAGGCATCGATAGGGAGGCCCTTTCTGCGCTGAACATCGTCACAGAGGTGCCGGATAAGGTCAGCAGTCAGGGTGTCGGTGATAAAAGCTCTGCGGTGATCATCATCGACACCCTGGTAAACATGATCCCCAAGAATCCAGTCGAAGCCATGGCCACAGGAGATGTCCTGCAGATCATCTTCTTTACGATATTTTTTGCCATCATGGCAGCGATGGTCGGCGGGGAGTCCGAGACCCTGACCAAGGCGATCAACGCGGTGGATCTGATCATGCAGCGGTCGGTGATGGTGGTCATGTTGATCGCGCCCTACTGCATCTTTTTATTGGTCACTGCGATCTTCATGGATCTGGGCGTGGGGGCTCTCAAGGCGCTTGCAAAATATGCCGTCACCGTTTTATTGGGTCTACTTATTCATGCAGCTATTACCCTTCCAATCCTGGTGTGGGTTATCGGACGATACAGCCCCATCCGCTTGTTTAAAGCGGTACTTCCCGCGATAATGACGGCCTGGTCCACCGCCTCCAGTGCCGCCACCTTGCCCCTTACCATGGACTGTCTGGCAAGACGGGCCGGCGTGGATCGCAAAATCGGCAATTTTGTGTTACCTTTGGGCGCCACCGTCAACATGGACGGTACCGCACTTTATGAATCGGTTGCCGTCATTTTTATCGCGGAACTGTTGGGTATCGATCTAACCATCGGCATGCAGGTGGTGATTTTTATCACCGCAACCCTTGCGGCCATCGGCGCAGCGGCAATACCCGGCGCCGGTCTTGTCACCATGGGTATCGTGCTGACGGCCGCAGGCCTTCCCCTGGACGGCATCGGTCTAATTCTGGCCATCGACCGGATCCTGGATCAATTCCGCACCGCGGTAAACGTATGGGGCGATACCACGGCCGCAGTTGTTGTGGGGAGATTGGAGAATGCCATCAGCGATGGGGACCCAATGGCGGCGGTCGAAGATGAGGCGCTGGTGGACGTCAAGGCTTAAATCCTTAGCATTTAGAAAGGACATTAAAATGGAATTTCCAAAACAAATTCAAACATTTATGCTCCACGATGTTCGCGGAAAATGGAAATATAAAGGCAATGAGCTTGTCAGCGCGCATTATATCCGAGTCGGCAGCCGAATGGATATGTACATCCGAACCCTTGCCGACAAGTCCGGTAAACTGCAATACTTAATTCAGCTGAGAGACAGTTACATAAGTGGCATCGAAACATTGGAAGAAGCTATTTCCATTGCCGGAGAGGTGATCGAAGAAAACAAGCTTTTTATTGAATAGTTGACAATCAATCTTCGAATCCATAAATTAACCCATAAATTCAGAACTCGTTTAATAGTTTACTGGTTAACCAATCAACGACATCTGTAAATTAAGTTCTTAGGCAGCCCGCATCTTTGCGCCACTTGCATATGCCTTTCAGGTATTATACTCCTTTACATTGATGAGGCCGGATTCGCTTCCGATGAATCGTCCGGCCGGTTCGCGCTCCATTTCAAATGAATGAATTCAACCGCAGTGAGACAAACCTATGCCCCCAAATGACAAACATCCGGACGAGATCGCCAAAGAAATCGAATTAGAAAACAGGGAATGGCTCGAATCTCTCGACTATGTCTATGAGAATCAGGGTCCGGACCGCGTTCGGCAGTTGCTGCGCCGCCTCCAGGCGCAGGCCCAGCGGCGCGGTGTCCAATTTCACTTCACTGCCAATACCCCCTATATCAACACCATTCCCGTTGAACGCCAGCCGGTGTTTCCGGGCAACCGTGAAATCGAGCGCCGCATAAAGAGCATCATTCGCTGGAATGCCATGGCCATGGTTGTGCGGGCAAATCGCCAACACTCCGGCATCGGCGGGCATATCTCCACCTTTGCCTCCTGTGCGACCCTGTATGAAATCGGTTTCAATCATTTTTTTCGGGCCAAGACGGCCAAGCACCCTGGAGATATTATTTACTTTCAGGGACATGCGGCCCCCGGTATCTATGCCCGCGCGTTTTTGGAAGGCCGTTTCATAGAAAAGCATCTGGAAAATTTTCGGCGCGAGCTGCAAAAAGAGCCGGGATTGTCATCTTACCCCCACCCGTATCTGATGCCCGATTTCTGGCAGTTCCCGACGGTTTCGATGGGACTGTCGCCGATCATGGCGATATATCAGGC
>JBAVYC010001214.1:0-7642 GCA_049698595.1 Desulfobacterales bacterium
CCCTGGCGGGTTCAATTTTGGGCGGCGGTGGAGGCTCGGTTAAGGGCGCCAAGGCCGACGGTGAGATCGACGCGGCTGAAATCCAGCGCATTCTGGGAAAAACAGTCGGTCTTTAGAGGGTTTTTAACAATCCAACGTCCGGGCATACTTCGTCCTCTACCTGGAATCGGAGATGCCCAATCCAACAATCTGACAAGCAAAACCATAAAGGAGAAAAAAATGGGACTTTTCGATTTTGCACGCAACATCGGCAACAAAATTTTTGGCAGTGAAGACGAAGCACCGCAGAAGATCAAAGAGTACATCGAGGAAGAAAACCCCGGCGTGAGCAACCTCGATGTCAGCGTCGAAGACGGTGTGGCAACTATCAGCGGGCAGGCCGACAGCGCCGAGGCCATGGAAAAGGCGGTGTTGATGGCCGGCAATGTCAAGGGCATCAGCGAAGTGCGCGCTGACGAACTGTCGGCGCCGGCACCGGTACAGGAGGTACAATATTATGAAATACAGTCCGGCGATACGCTATCGGCTATTGCCAAGAAATACTATGGCAACGCATCGGATTATCCTCGCATATTCGAAGCCAACCGGGAAGTTATCAAAGACGCCGACCTGATCTACCCGGGCCAGAAGATACGCATCCCCATGGAATAGGGCGCAATCCAATTCTAAAGTTGACATATGGAGAAGATTTGGTAGAAAGGAGACATTTTACCGCAAGTAATCATACCTGTAATCTTTGCTTTGATCGTATTGGTTGGCTGGTTTATCGCTAGCTATAACCGGTTCATCAAGTATCGGAACAAAATAGAGGAGGCTTTGAGCTGTATTGATGTTGCGTTAAAGCGCCGCTACAATTTGATTCCCAATTTGGGCAACGGCCTGTTTTGCTGGTGAAATCCATCATCGCGATGTACGTGGTCATGCCGACCGTGGCGGTTCTGATGGCGCGGGTGTTGGACCTGCCCGAGCGAACCGAGTTGGCGCTCGTGATTTTGGCGATTTGTGCCGGGGCACCGTTGCTGCCCCAAAAACTCATCAAATTCGGCGGTGATCCGTCCTACGTCTTCAGCCTGATCGTAAACACCTCACTCCTTGCAATTGTCACCGTGCCCGCCTCTCTTCACCTCTTGGCGGGCGCCATCTCCTTGGACATGGACGTTGACCGGGGGCCTTTGGCGGGAAGGGTTTCGGGTACTTATGAGGACGTGTCAATGAGCTTCATCAATTTCTACCTGAATTGGAAATTGAACTTAGAAAAGGTCGTCTCCACATTCACACCTTAGATTATCCGTGTTTGGCTTAACCCCTGCGCAATCTTTCTAAGGACAGCGCTGAAAAAAACCTACGATTTAGATACTTGCCCTTCCGTTCCTGCACTCTCTCATATTTTTCCCAAATATTGGCCCAAAATCCAATCGACCCTTCCTTGACACTGATTATTCTGAGTACTACATTGTGATACTAATTAAGTTGTTAAAAGCCCTGAGCTTCGGATAGGAAAACGGCATTTAAAGCTCGGTGAGATTCTGGAAAAACTTCCAAACTGAGAGGCTGGAATGAATCATCAAATATTTCTGAGGCTTCTGCGGGATCCTCTGTTTCATTTTTTGGTCTTGGGCGCGGGGCTCTTCATGGTTTACTCGGTGGTCAACGGGACTGCCGCTGCACCCGCGGATCGGATTGTCGTCGACGAGACTCAGGCCCTGCGACTGGCAGATCAGTTTAAACGCACCTGGATGCGCCTGCCGACCCGTCAGGAATTGCAGGGTCTGGCCGAAGACTTCGTAAAGGAAGAGATCCTTTACCGCGAGGCCCAGGCATTGGGGCTTGATCAGGATGATCTCGTCATTCGTCGGCGATTGCGCCAGAAAATGGAATTTCTCAACGCGGATCTCACCGAGCCGCAGGCACCGACCGACACCCAGCTCCAGGCGTACCTCGACGCGAACCAGGACAGGTTCCGGCGACCTGACCGTTTCAGTTTGCAGCAAGTTTACTTAAACCCCAACAAGCCCTCAGCTGACGTCAAACGGACCGCCGCCGAACTATTGGCGCGGTTGAATACGGACCCCGCACTCGCCACTGATCCAAAGTCGATTGGCGACGCGACGATGCTGCCGGCCCAACTTGATATGGTGACACGGCGCGAGGTGGGCAACACATTCGGACGCGGGTTTGCAAAGAACATCGAAAATGCGCCTACAGGCCGCTGGTCCGGACCCTATGAATCAAGCTACGGGTATCACCTGATCCGCATAACGAAGCGAGAGGCCGGCGGCCTTCCGGCAATAGCAGAGATTCGTCCGATTCTCGAACGCGAATGGAACGTCGATCGCCGAAAAGAGTCGAATGAGCGTTTCTACCAGGCGCTTCGTGCCCGCTACGACGTCGAAATCCGTTTACCGGCTGACCCAGCCGGCAAAATCCTCGCGGTGCGTTGATAATGAAATTTTGGGCTTTTCTAATAGTAATATTTGCACTCACCTTGGCTACGATTGACATCGTCCAGGCCCATGAAGTCCGGCCGGGATACCTTCAAATAAAACAGGTTGACGCGTCGACTTACGACCTGCTGTGGAAGGTTCCGGCCAAAGGCGATCGACGCTTAGGGCTCTATGTTCGCCTTCCGGGGTACTGTCGAAACAGTGAGGCGACCTCGAGTTTTGCCGGCGGTGCCTATATTGAACGCTGGCGGACGGCCTGCGATGGCGGGCTCGAAGACGGCACCATTGCCATCGATGGACTTGCGGCGACGCGCACCGACGTGCTGGCCCGGGTGGAGTACAGCAGCGGGCGTACGCAGACGGTCCGCCTGACGCCGTCTCAACCTGAATTCAAAGTGATGGGAACTGCCGGCCCCGCTGCCGTGGTCCGAACATATTTTAAGCTGGGGGTCGAGCACATCCTGCTTGGTTTTGACCACCTGCTGTTCGTACTGGCCTTGCTGTTCCTAGTCGCGGGCTGGCGGCGTCTGGTGGCAACCATCACCGCATTTACCATGGCCCACAGCCTGACTCTGGCAGCGGCGACTTTTGGCTGGGTGCAGGTGCCCCAGGCGCCCGTGGAAGCGGTTATTGCCCTGAGCATCATGTTTGTAGCTGTTGAAATCTTGCACCATCAAAAGGGAAAAGCAGGCATAGCCACGCGCAAACCATGGATCGTGGCTTTTATATTCGGCTTATTGCATGGTCTGGGGTTTGCCGGTGCCTTGCGGGAAGTGGGTCTACCGGATGATGCCATTCCCCTGGCCTTGGCCTTTTTCAATGTGGGTGTAGAGGCCGGGCAACTGCTTTTCGTGGCCACCGTGTTCCTGCTTTTCCAGCTTTTCGGTCAACTGATGAATAGGCACGGCGCCATTGCCGAACACCCGTCTTTGCCTGGGGCGGCGGTGAGCCGACCGGCGTCCTACGTGATCGGCACACTTGCCGCTTTCTGGTTAATCGAACGAACTTACGGATTCTTTGTTTGATGGATTGTACATAATAACTGAGGAATAACGACCTGAACAATTACGGGCTATGGAAGACGAAAGGAGACAGATCATGCGACCAAAGATGAATTTGACAAAAGAACTGCGGCGGGCAACACAGACGCTATCTGCGATAGTAGCTCTCTTTTTGGTTTGCCCGGCTTTCGCAGGTGATACTGTGGGACTGCCGGCTCCGACGGAGACCGCTGAGGGTGCCTTTCCCTCGCAACAACATTACTCGCCCTATGCAGGGCGCAACTTTCCAAGCCAGGTTTTATGGGGCGACACCCACCTGCACACCGGGATGTCGATGGACGCCGGTGCCTTTGGCGCTCGACTGCTCCCCGAAGACGCCTACCGCTTCGCCCGTGGCGAAGAACTCACCTCTTCGACTGGGCTCAGGGTTAGGCTCGATCGGCCGCTCGATTTTCTGGTGGTCGCCGACCACTCCGATAATATGGGTTTTTTCCCGCGCCTGTATGAGGGCGATCCGGAGTTTCTCGCCGATCCGACAGGCAAGAAGTGGTACGGGATGATCCAGGCCGGCGGACAGGAGGGCGTCAAGGCCGCCACCGAGATCATTGTCGCCTTCTCCAAGGGCACCTTTCCCGAGAAACTCAAGTCGCTTCCCGGCAGCCCTGCCTACCGCTCCGCCTGGGAAGAAACTATCGAAGCGGCCGAGAAATACAACGAGCCGGGCCGTTTTACCGCTTTTATCGGCTACGAATGGACCTCCAACACCGGCGGCAACAACCTGCATCGGGTGGTGATTTACCGTGACGGCGGGGACTATGCCAGACGTGTGGAGCCCTACACGACCCTCAAGCCCTTGGGCAGCGACAACCCGCGTGATCTCTGGAAGTGGATGCATGCTTACCAGGATAAGACCAGCGGCCGCCTGCTGGCCATCGCCCACAACGGAAACCTGAGCAACGGGATCATGTTTCCACTGGTGGAGTCTTTCACCGATAAGCCGGTGGACCTCGAGTATGCCCAGACCCGGGCCAAGTGGGAACCACTCTACGAGGTCACACAGATCAAGGGCGACGGCGAAGCTCACCCGGTCCTGTCGCCGAACGACGAGTTTGCCGACTACGAGACCTGGGACCAGGGGAATTTGGACCTCAGCGTGCCCAAGAAAAACGACATGCTCCAATACGAGTATGCCCGCAGCGCTCTAAAAATTGGCCTGCAGCTTGGAAAGGAGTTCGGCGTCAACCCATACAAGTTCGGGATGATCGGCTCCACCGACAGCCACACGGGGCTCGCGACCGCCGGCGAAGACAACTTTTTCGGCAAGCACTCGGGCGCGGAACCGGGTCCGCAGCGTTGGGAGCATCCCATGGCCCAGGTCGGTGACAAGAAATACGAGGGCTGGTCCATGGTCTCCTCGGGCTACGCTGCTGTGTGGGCCAAGGAGAATACCCGTGCCGCGATTTTCGATGCAATGATGCGAAAAGAGACTTACGCGACGACTGGGCCTAGAATGCTTGTGCGCTTCTTCGGAGGATGGGAATTTGAGGCGAAGGATGCGATGAATCGGTTGCCGGCGGCTGTCGGCTATACAAAGGGCGTTCCGATGGGCGGCGACCTGTCTCCAGCGCCCGATGGAAAGGCCCCGACATTTTTGGTGGCGGCGCTCAAGGACTCGTTGAGCGGTAATCTCGACCGTATTCAGATCATAAAAGGATGGCTGGATGCCGACGGCCAGCGACACGAAAAGGTCTATGATGTGGTCTGGTCCGGCAATCGCCAACCGGACGCGAACGGCAAGCTGCCGCCGGTGGGCAATACGGTGGATGTCGCCAATGCCACCTGGACCAACACCATCGGTATGCCCGAGCTGATGACCGTTTGGCAGGATCCGGAGTTTGATCCAGCGCTGCGCGCTTTCTATTACGCCCGCGTGATCGAGATCCCGACCCCGCGTTGGACCGCCTACGAGGCGAAGCGCTATGGCATCACAATGCCTCCGGAGGTGCCCATGATCACCCAGGAGCGCGCCTACACTTCGCCGATTTGGTACACACCCTGAGAGATGAGGCTAGTCCCGGACGGTGTTTTCAAGCTACAAGCTTGAGGAAATTTCGAGATGGAAAAAAAATTGAGATCACAAACAAAATGCAGGATGATTGTGCTGCGCCGGCTCGCATTGACCATCAACGGCATCGTCCTGGTGATGGCAAGTATGGCCTCGGCGCAGGATACGACGGGCATCAACGCCGACTTTCTTAGGAGGCGCCCCTATTCACCATACGCCGACCGGGCTTTTCTGACAGATGTCTATTTCGGCGACTCCCATGTGCACACCAGCATCTCGGCAGATGCCGGCGGTGGGGGTACGCGGCTGAAACCTCGTGACAGCTACCGCTTCGCCCGCGGCGAGCAGGTAACGTCCAACACCGGACAGCCGGTGAAGCTCGAGCATCCCTATGACTTCTACATGATCACAGACCATTCCGACGGAATGGGTGCGATCAACGATATCATCTCGGGCGCGCCGAATATCGTGGCCGATGAGAGTGGCCGCAAATTCCACGAGGCTTTTGCCAAAGGTGGCCCGGAGGCAGCCAAGGCCGCCTTGGAGTTGGTGCGGCAGTTTGCGCAGGGCGAGATCTCCGAGGCATTGAATTACCAGCCGGGCAACCCGGCCTACAAGCGGGTCTGGGACGATCTCATCCAGGCAGCTGAGGAATTCAATGAGCCCGGCCGCTTCACGACCTTCATTGCCTTCGAGTGGACCTCACTGGTCAAAGGCAACAACCTGCACCGCAACGTCATCTTCCGTGACGGTGCGGAGCGGGTGCGCCGAGTGTTGCCCTTCACCACGACGGCCCCCGTCGGCAGTCCGAATCCCCGAGACCTCTGGGCCTGGATGCAAAACTACGAGGACCTGACCGGGGGCGATGTTCTCGCCATTCCGCACAACGGTAATCTTTCAAACGGCATGATGTTTGCGCTCAAAGACGATTTCGCCGATGGCGCGAACTTCGACACCGCCTATGCCGAGGCCCGCCAGAAATGGGAGCGGCTCTATGAGGCCACCCAACTCAAAGGCGACGGGGAGACGCATCCGCTGCTCTCGCCCGAGGATGAATTCGCCGATTACGAGACATGGGACTGGGGCAATCTTGACATCAGCGCAGCCAAGACCCCTGGGATGCTTCCAGGCGAATATGTCCGCTCTGGACTCCAACGCGGTCTGCAGATCGAGGCTGACTTCGGCGTCAACCCCTTCAAATTTGGCCTTGTCGGCGCCACCGACACCCACACCGGGCTCAGCACGGTCGACGACGACAATTTTTTTGGAAAGTTTACAGCCTACGAGCCCAAACCGGAACGAGCGACGCATATATCAAAGTCGAACGCCGAGCTCGGGATCTCTTACAAGGCCTGGCAGTACTCGTCCGCAGGAGTGACCGCGGTTTGGGCGACCGAGAACACCCGCGGGGCAATCTTCGATGCGATGGAGCGGCGCGAGGTTTACGCGACCACCGGCCCGCGCATGCGGGTGCGCTTCTTCGGCGGCTGGGGTTTCGAGAAGGCCGACGCGCTGCGCCGTGATCTGGCACTCCTCGGCTACACCAAGGGTGTGCCCATGGGTGCTGACCTGCAGCCGCGGTCCAAGGAAGCAGTGGCGCCGAGCTTCCTCGTCTATGCGCTGCGCGATCCGATGGGCGCCAATCTCGACCGTGTTCAGATCGTCAAGGGCTGGCTGGACGCAAATCAAAACCCCCAGGAGAAGGTCTACGACGTCGCCTGGTCGGGCGGACGCGAGCCGGATTCGAACGGCAAACTGCCGCCGGTCGGCGATACGGTCGATCTCACGATTCCGAGCTGGACCAACACGATCGGCGCCTCCGAACTCGGCACGGTCTGGATCGATCCGGACTTCGATCCGTCCTTGCGCGCTTTCTACTACGCCAGAGTCATCGAGATCCCGACGCCGCGCTGGACGGCCTACGACCGGGTGAAGTTTAACCTGGACCTGCCGCCCGAGATACCGCTCAAGACCCAGGAGCGCGCCTACACCTCACCGATCTGGTATACGCCGAACGGATAGTGCAGGTACTTCGATTCGCAGTAATCGGGGAAAAACCAAGGACGGCTGCGAGCTGCACAGACCTTTTGGTATCCGTTGTTGTTTAAGCAGACAACGAAGGAACTGAAATC
>JBAVYC010001215.1:0-1754 GCA_049698595.1 Desulfobacterales bacterium
TTCCGCCAGCTGACCGAATGCACTTTTTCAAGTGGAATCGAATTGAGCCTTACAGCACATTTCTTAACCTAATTTTTCAGATCTATCCTTTGTATTAATCCCTAAATCGAATGGGAGCCACCCATGACTAAAGAGCGAGCCAGACGTAAACTTACCGCAATATTCAGCGCTGATGTCGTAGGATACAGCCGCCTGATGGGTGGGGATGAGGCTGGCACTGTCCAGTTGCTAAAGGAATACCGTGAAATTATCACCCAGCTTGTGCAAAAACATCGGGGTCGAGTGATCGACTCTCCCGGCGACAATCTATTGGCCGAATTTACAAGCGTTGTGGATGCGACCGAATGCGCTGTTAAGGTACAAGAAAGGCTAAATTCACTCAATTCTGAGTTGCCAGAAAAAAAACGAATGGAATATCGTATTGGCATTAATTTAGGTGACGTTATTGAAGATGGCGCAAGAATTTATGGAGATGGAGTTAACATAGCGGCTCGTGTTGAAGGTTTGGCCGATGCAGGTGGTATCTGTATCTCTGGAAGTGTTTTCGATCAAATTGAGAGTAAAATGCCTCTTAGTTATGATTATATTGGAAAGCAGGCAGTCAAAAACATAAAAAATCCAGTTAAGGTTTATCGAATCTATGTGAAGTCCGAAAAAGCTTTATGGGTTAATAAAGAGGTCAAATTGCCTGATGAACCTTCAATAGCTGTACTGCCTTTTGAAAATATGAGTGGTGATCCTGAGCAAGAGTATTTCAGCGATGGATTGACAGAAGAGATTATCACCGGGCTTTCAAAGATACCCAAGCTATCTGTAATTGCCCGCAATTCAACCTTCACCTACAAGGGAAAAGCCGTTAAGATTCAACAGGTCAGTCAAGAAATGGGAGCCAAGTATGTGCTTGAAGGAAGTGTTAGAAGTTCAGGAGAAAGAGTACGCATTACAGCGCAGCTGATTGATGGAACAACAGGACAGCACTTATGGGCGGAACGTTACGATCGGCATCTGAATGACATATTTGCCATTCAGGATGATATTACATTGAGGATAGTGATCGCTTTGCAAGTCAAGCTGACAGAGGGCGAGCAGGCCCGTTTGGTGTCAAAAAGCACTAAGAATTTGGAAACCTATATCAAGCTTTTGCAGGGTCGTAAGCACTTTTTTGAGTTTACTAAAGATGGTTTTCTTCTTGCCAGACAAAAATATGAAGAAGCGATCGATTTGGAGCCTGAGTACGCACCTGCTCACGGAGGTCTTGCGGCTGCTTATACGGTACCGTTATGGTTTGGGTGGGGAGATTCTCCTGAAAAAGCCATTGCAAAAGCTATTGAGCATACGCAAAAGTGCCTCTCCTTGGATGATACCGATGCGTTCGCGCATGCCATTTCGGGTGGACTCCATCTTGTACAGCATCAATGGGAGGAAGCAATTGCGGCAGGCGAACGCTCTGTGGTCCTAAGTCCAAATAGTGCTGATATTATCGCAATGTTTGCCATTTCGCTCAAAAGCGTGGGAAGAGTGAATGAAGCCCTTGCAATGATTGAAAAAGCGATTCGTCTTAATCCGCTGACTCCAGAATGGTATTTACATGAATTGGGTACTTATTATCGACTGTTGGGGCGGTATGATGAAGCTATAGCGATAATGGAAAAAACTCTTGATCAAAACCCGGAATATTTGATGTCTCAGATCAATTTGACAGCTACCTATAGTATGGCGGGGAAGCTGGATCAGGCACGTGCTCAAGCTAAGGA
>JBAVYC010001216.1:0-12703 GCA_049698595.1 Desulfobacterales bacterium
GCCGTCACCATGACAGCCGCAACGTTATCCACCTCGATGTCTTCAGCCTGAACCGTGACCCCCATTTTCTCCAGCATGCTGGCCATGGACTGAAGTGTGAATATGGTACTGTCACTGTCACCGGTACCGTTCAGGCCCACAATGAGCCCGTATCCGACCAGTTGATTCTGGCGCACACCCTTAATCTCCGTAATATCTTTGATTCGCACCCCATAGGCCTGCCCGGAAAAACAGAAGACAGCCGTTACGGTTAAAATCCAGGCAACAGTTGTGTTTTTTATTTGATCAAACAAATATGAAAAAACCATAGTGATCCAATCCAGCGCTTGGAGTATTTTAGAATGGCCAGACATTATTCAGCAAATTGGCGAGCCATCCCGGACGTTGGCGATCATCCACGATGCCGGAACCGCTATACGCAATTTTGGCATCGGAAATGAAAGTCGACATAATGACATTCTGATCGGAGATGTCACGGGGTCGAATAGTCCCCGACAAAATGATTAATTGGTTTTCGTTATTAACCATTACTTCGCGGGTCCCCACAATCTTTAAATTCCCGTTGGGCATAACATCGACGACACTGCAGGTAATAAAGGCCGATAGCGTGCCGCTTCGCGTCGTTGCTCCGTCCCCCGCAAATTTGCTTTTCATACTTCCTTGGACCGAAGGATTTCCGAAAGGAGTCAATTTAGGTAAACTATCCGGAACATCAGGCAGGACCTCGTTTTGCCACCAGTCTTCCACCCCGAATAATTTTTCAATGCCGGCCTCAAGACTGGAGGTCCGTCCGGTTTCAGTATTGGCTTTGTTTGATGCTTTGGCGGACTCATCAATTTTAACCGTAACAATATCTCCGACATTACGTGCTTTGGTATCAATAAACATTGCGTTCAATGAATTGCGTGCCTGCCAGAGGGAGCCGTCATTGCCCACGGACGGCTCGGGTGCCAGATGCGATACCATCTCTTCTTTGGCCTGGATTTGCTGCATTGCCGGCTGAATGTTGTTTTGGTTGCCCGCACATCCGGCAAGACCGACGATTAGAATAACTGCGAAAACAGCAGTTGTTAAACGACTTTGTGTTTTCTGCATTTTGCTCTTGCGGCTCCTTTTGTTGATTAAAATTCAACCTTCACCGTACTGGAATCCAGCACCTGACCATATAGGATTTTTTTGGAATCATAATTCATCACCGGGATGCTCTCACCTAGTCTTCCTTTTTTTTTGACTTCCCCCAGGGCGGTTATTTTCAACCCCCTGGATTCGGCAATAATGACAACCACGTCGCCGCGTTTCACCAACGGCGGCAATTCCACCAGATCGGTTCTCAGTACTGTTTTGGCGCCAATGGCTCTTTTCGTTCGCTTTCCGAGAACCGCTTCCGGGTCGGTGATCACACCGGATGGCAATTTGGCCAAATCCATTTTCAGCAGCTCGATGTCATCTTCAGTAATCGGCTTATGTCTTCCCACTGGTTTTTTGGTTATCACTACTTTGGCCAGCATTTCCACGGTGGCGGTGGCCCATACTCGTTTGTAGAACTTGCCGTTCACATCAAAATGAACCGAAAATGGGATTTTGCCCAACAAATCTCTGTTGCGGGGTGGTATTACTTTAAAGGTTATGCGGCCCTTGGGCAGCTGCAAGCTATCGGCTACCTCGATATCTTTGATGCTGCCATCGGCATTATCCTTTATAATATTTTTTAGGATATAATTGGATACCAGTGTTTTAATTTTCTCCCGGCTGATCTCGATATAATTGCGCGTGACGACAACTTTGGCGGGTATATGCAGTGCCAGTTGAGACAGATTGATCCCGTTTTGTTTCAAGCGCGATTTAAAAGTCTTTATTGCCAGTGTACGCGATTCCCCCGGCAGAGGTGCTCTGCCCACCACGATACTGCTTAGCTTTTGAGTCAGAAGCGGATCATGGCCTTCGATCCCGGCGATCTTACCCAACAGGATATCGTCACCATCGATCTGAACATTGGGTAAGATACTGATCCGGGTCAAATCCGCTGCATCAATTTCCCGGATGAATTCCGGTACTCCAAAAAATAGCGGCAGAAAAATAATGATCGCAAACAGGTGGCTAGAGGCTTGAAATTTGTAGTTTAATATTTTCATTCAATTCTTTATCGTTTAACATTGTTAGCCAATTGCAGCATATCATCGGCGGCTTGGATGGCTTTGCTGTTGGACTCGTATGCTCTCTGAGCTGTGATCATATTCACCATCTCATCGACAACGCTGACATTGGACATTTCTAGAAATCCCTGGGCCAGGGTGCCCAATCCATCTTCTCCGGCAGTGCCGGTCATTTCATCTCCGGATGCCTCTGATGTTATGAATAAATTTTTACCCATGCTGATCAACCCGGCAGGATTGACGAAGCGGGCCAATTCAATAGTGCCGACCTCGCTGGGGATGCTTTCACCGGCTTGCAACACTGAAACCGTACCATCCAATCCCACTGAGATTGACAAGGCATCCGAGGGAATTGAAATTTCCGGTTCCAGGGCAAACCCATCAGAATTTACAATGCGACCGTCACTGTCCAGCTTGAAAGCTCCGTCCCGGGTATAGGCAGTCTCACCGTTCGGTAGCGTTATCTGGAAAAACCCATCGCCTTCGATCGCCAGGTCAAGTTCATTTTGGGTGTTTTCCATATTCCCTTGGGAAAAAATTTTCAGCACGGTGGACGGTCGGGTTCCGTGTCCCAGTTGAATGCCCGTTGGCACCTGGGTGTCCTGGCTCGAAGGCGTACCCGCAGGTTTAATGGTTTCATATAATAGATCCTGAAATTCGGCGCGACTTTTTTTAAATCCCGAAGTATTGACGTTGGCCAGGTTGTTTGAAATGACATCGAGGTTTAAGGCCTGGGCCTGCATGCCTGTTGCTGAAGTCCATAAGCTGCGTATCATCTACCCTCCTAGTATTAAATGGTTGTCTGGGTTCGGGATCTATAATCTATGTTAACTGCTCAGCTTAGCTCATATTACCGATTTCGCTAATAGCCTTTGAGTTGACTTCATCTACGGATCGAATAATTTTTTGATAGGATTCATAGCCACGCAGTACTTCGATCATTTCCGTCATCATTTTGACGGCATCGACGTTGGAAAGCTCGAGAAATCCCTGGCTAACCCTTGCATCTTCGGCCTGGATTTCGCCCGGCCCGGAATCTGTGGCTTTAAATAACGCCTCACCCACCTTGGTAAAGTTGTATGGTTGCGGAAAATCAACGAGTCGAAGACTGCCGACCTGGTTGCCGTCCACAAAAATATTACCGTCCTCGTCCACCGAAAATTTCTTATGCTGAAGGGGAGATTCATTGCCGTCTACAGATATCTCTCCACTTTCCCCCATCACCGGCCAACCGTTGCGGGTTACGAGAACGCCTTCCGCATTGAGCGTAAAATCACCCTTACGGGTATAGTGGATGCCGTCTGGTGTTTGAACACAGAAGAAACCTTTACCGGCCAGAGCCAGGTCGAAATCATTGCTGGTATTTTTCAAACTTCCGCTGGTATAATCGGTATAAACGCTAAAATTATTCCAGAACAGATCAGCCTGGGTGATGTCCAATTCATCGATATCTTGAGTAGATTCTTGCGGTAAAGCGGACACGGCCGGAATTTGAAACTGTCCATGGTCCTGTTTATAGCCGACCGTGTTGGAATTAGCGAGATTGTTTGAAATGATTTGCAATCTTTTTTCATAGGCTAGGGCACCGACTGCAGCCATATAGATTTCTCCACTCATCTGCTTACCTCTGCTTCCTATTTAGAATAACTGCCGGTTTGATAATCTCCGGTTAAAAAGATAAGTCAATTTTGAACTCCGATGCTAACCGCAGAAAAACAATGCAAGAGACATACCAATATAAAGTTCTCGGTGGCTAACTGCAGCCGCACGTCATTGTCTGGACGCTATAAAATTAGTTCCGCATGAAAGCCTTATTGTTTGCAAAAGCCGGAGGGTAAACAATTTGTAAACTCAGTGCCAGCCTTTGAATTCACCAGCGGGAATAGATAGAAAATGATGCATTCACTCTGATAGCGGTTCAATGAGGGACCATTCGCTTTTCTTTAGCGCGTTTTTCAAACAACAATGGGGGGGGTATTTGCCGCGCAACTGTGCTGTAGTAGGAAATTTTTGCCGTTGACTTTATTTTTTCTCAAGGCTTAAGATAAGTTCTACCTCACCCATGGGCATCTTAAGCACTTCGGAAATTTTTCTGGCGCTCAGGCCTTTGGCTAAGAATTTTAAGACTTTATCATGGCGCCCTGCATTTCCGGATCGGTCATCGGATGTCCGCTGATTATCATGGCTATTCGGCAACTGAGAATTGGCTTGCACCTTGGAGATAGCATCATCTCCACTGCTTAGTGGAGTGAGCCCCAGCACACTCTTCAAACCATTCCGTTCAGCGGCGATGGTTTCAAGGATATTCGTGAGGGCCTGGTCAACTTGTTGTTTAACGATTCTGTTAAAAACATGCGCATTAAAGCTTTGTCCGGCACCATTCTTTATTTTGCTAACTGCAAGCTTTTTATGAATTACTCGGTTTTTGATATAAAAGCCCAGAATCAACAGACATAAAAGAATTTGAAAGCCATCGATAGCGATGTCTAAGTTTTGGGGTACTTGAAAGACCATTCTAACTCCTAAGTGATAACTGCTAGACCCTTATATCTACAATCCTTTTGCGTGAGGACTTCTTTGATTTTTTGCTTATGACGGTAGACCGGGTATTTTTTTCTCTGCCTGCCGATGCGCCTCGCCCGGATATTTTAACATGCATTGGATCTTCTTTTGTCTTTTTTTTCTTCTGTCTTTCTTTGAAAGTCTCTTTGAACATACTTTGCTGGCTATTATTCTGCCTGTGTCCCACCGGCTTTATTCTTTTCGTGAATGACAAGGATTGCAGAGGCTTATTAATTATCAAATTATCCACCATAGCGCTGCTCCAGGGTGGTGAAAATACCCATTCTCCTGAACTAATTTCCTATAAATTTTTTTTTTTAAGTTTTGACCGCAGACGCATAATCGCTTGGGAGTGAATCTGCGAGACCCTTGATTCGGTAACATTGAGAACTTTGCCTGTTTCTTTCATTGTGAGTTCATCCAAATAATAGAGCGAAATTACCAATCGTTCTTTTTCCGGCAACTGATCTATCGCTCTGGCAACGGCATTTTTTAACTCTTTCAGCCGCGTCATGGTCAAAGCATCATCGTCACTGTCGACCAGATAGTTTATAAGCTTTTCTTTTTCATCCCTGGAAGAAAATCCCAATTCTTCAAAACTGATAAAGGAGATGCCGGACAACTGCCGAGTGCGATGGATCTGCTCGATATCGACACCCAGTTCCTGAGCGACTTCAAAGTCCTCGACTTCCCGGCCTAATTCCTGTTCCAATTTAAAGTGGATATTTTCCAGTTCTCTGATTTTTCGGCGATTGGCCCGCGATAGGAAATCCCTTGACCTAAGTTCGCTCAAGACGGCACCTCTAATTCTAAATACCGCATAGGTCATAAACTTGTTGTCTCTTTTCGGATCATATCGGTCTACGGCCTGAATCAAGCCAATAACACCAACATTCAATAAATCTTCGATGTCTATCGTTGCAGGCAGGTGGACCGCAATGCGATGGACAATGCGCTTAACATATGGAAGATATTCGGTGATTAATTGATCCCGATACGACTCGTTTTTTTTGTGGTAATTTTTTGCGGTTATCTGTGCCGGTGCCATAAAATTGTAACTCTCCGATTTTTGAATAGAAAAGTCAGAAAAAATTATTTTAAACTAAATGCCGCCAGAATAAGTTACTATTGCCTTTAGGAAGATTCAATGGCGACATGTTGGCAATCTTTCTACTTATATCTGCAAAACATCTGCTGGCCGGTGTATCCGGATACAATTCGCTCACAATTTTTTGGGTTTTTACGCCTTTGGTAACCTTTCCATCAAATAATACGTATCCCAGGTATTCGATGGTGATATCCAAAAATCTGTCGGTGACAATCTGCAATTGCCTGAAAACTTCACGCCCTTCTTCGGGCCGCCTTACCATGTTGACGATCAATTTGCAGGCTTTCCCTGAATATTTTAGTGACAGCACCTTCATCAGGGCATAGGCATCGGTAATGGATGTGGGTTCAGGAGAGACCACTACCACGACTTCCTGGGCTGTTGCGTTAAAATCCATCACGTTCGACGAGATACCTGCCGCTGTATCAATAAATAAAACATCAACACTGTCGATCAAAAGATCAAGTTGCTTGAGGATCTCGATCTTTTGATCTTTGTTCAGATTGGTTAGCTCCTGAATGCCGGAGGAGGCCGGCAAAATATTCATTTTCCCCGGACCTTCGACAAGAATTTCATCAATTTTTCTTTCTCCCAAGATGACGTGCGATAAATTGTATTTAGGCGCCAGCCCCAGCAAAACATCCAGGTTCCCCAAACCCAGGTCCGCATCCAAAATAAGCACTTTCTTGCCTAATTTCGCAAACGCATATCCAAGATTACCGACAATGCTGGTTTTGCCGACACCGCCTTTGCCGCTGGTAATAGCTATAACACGAGAATTAGAGCCTCGAAGTCGTCGGGTATTCTTCGGTGTTGAATCGTCTCTCTCTTCACGTTTGCGGGTTAAGCTGATTACCCTATTCGAGGGGTCTTTCATGCTCATTATGGGATGCTCTCCTCATTATTGAAGCGGTTATCTGAACAATGATTAACGTCAAAATTCTAGGTGCCAACCGAGTATTTTTTAACCGCTGGCAGCATATCAAGATCGGCCGCCTGATCGTCAGGGGTCCACGCAGAATCTGTTAATTGCCGGCTATTGCCGCTTTGTGATTTAAAAAGTAACGCTACCAGTTTTTCGGTGGATCCGGCTTCGATATCATCCGGCACTTTTCGGCCGCCGCATAAAAATGAAAGTGGAATATTTGTCCGTATCAACAGATTGACGATGTTTCCATAAGTGCAGCTCTCATCAATTTTGGTAAACAGCAATCGATGAATATTCATTTCTTTGAATGCTTCCGTAGTAGCAATGAGATCTTTTTCTTTGGTGGTTGCACTCAATACAAGATGGGTTTGCAGGTTTGATAGCTTTGCGAATCGGCCCTTAAGATCCTGGATCAACTCCTGATTATGGGGATTAATTCCGGGGGTGTCGATGATAATTAACTCTTTGTCTTTATGTTTCTTAATGCTACACTTCAGTTCAGCTATATTGACGGGGGCTTCCAGCGGGATTCCAATTATTTGAGCGTAAGTCTTAAGCTGTTTTATCGCTGCAATGCCGTAATTATCGAGAGTAATTAAGCCAACCCGTTTTTTGTACCGTCTTGACTGCACGGCTGCCAATTTGGCAACCGTTGTTGTTTTGCCCACGCCGGTGCAGCCGATAAATGCTTCAATCCGAGCGTTTCCAGCAGCAAAAACATCTCCATCAATCATCACTCCCATTTGCTCCAGGATAGAAGTGCAATGAGACTTAAGATCCCACCCGTCTATTTTTCCCAATGGGGCTGGAGTGCATTTGATCTCTTCGATTATTTCTGCGGCGATGCTCCGATCGACTTCCTGGGTTAATATGAGCTGATATAAGGATGAAAGCGCTTTGTTGTTTATTCTGGAATTGCTCCTCTTCTCGGAGTCGTATCTTTGCCGATCGGTAGGGTTTTGTTCCGGATAACCGGTCGGTCGCATGACTTCTTTTTTTTCAACCCGGTAAGCTTCTTTTAATCGTGACCTTTCCCAATTGGGATCGATACTTCTTCGACCCAGAGAAATTTTGTTTCCCATAGGTAACCGCTGGTTGTCGATGGCAGCCGAAACCTCGACTCCGGCATATTTCATCGATCCGAAAATACCCTTGCCTTTCCTTAGACTTCTTGCTGATAAAATCACGGCATCCGGACCAAGTTCATCTTTGATCAAGCGCAACGCCGTGGTCATATTTTTAGCCTCAAATCGTTTAATCTGCATTGGAAAGCTCCAGTGTGCCTAATGATTGAATTTTAACATTACTAAGTATTTCGTCATATGACAGAACGGACATGTTCGGTATAAACTGATCAACGAGCTTTTTGAAATGGAATCTAATTTGAGCGGAACATACAATCACCGGTTGATAGTTTAAGGATGAGTGCTTTTCAAGAGTTTGTGTCAGGTTGTTTATAATTTTGTGAGCGATATTCGGATCGAGGACAAAGAGGTTGCCTCGATCTGTCTGTTGGACCGCAGCGGCAATCGCCGTCTCTACACTGTGACCAAGCGTGAGCACCGGCATGAAGCCGTCAGGAGTTTGATGCAGTTTTGTTATCGTTCTGGCCATGCCATGTCGTACATATTCAGTCAAGAGATCTAAGTCCTTGGTCCCCACCGCCCAGTCGGCGATGGTCTCCAAGATGGTCAATAGATCGCGAATGGGGATTTGTTCTTTTAGAAGATTTTGCAGAATTTTTACAACCCCTCCCAGTGGTAGGAGATTGGGAACTAATTCTTCCACGACTTTGGGATGAGATTCTTTGAGATTGTCCAATAGCTGCTGTACTTCTTGTCTGCCAAGAAATTCAGGCCCGTGGCGTTTGACGATCTCAGATAAATGGGTTGTCATAACAGTGGCCAGGTCAACTACCGTATACCCTTTTGCCAGTGCGCTTTCTTTGGCATTTTCCTTTATCCAAATCGCCGGCAGCCCGTATGTCGGTTCTTTGGTTGCAATACCGTCGATTCCTTCTTCGACGCTTCCCGGATTCATTGCCAGGCAGTAGTTTGTCATTAATTCCGCGCGGGCAATTTCATTGCCTTTGAGCAGAATGGAATATTCACCGGGTTTCAGTCGCATGTTATCCTGAATATGAACCGGCGGAACTATTATGCCCATTTCGTTAGCCACCTGTCGTCGGATGGACTTAATTCGTTCGAGAAGTTCACCGTCCTGATCGGCATCCACCAGCGGTATTAGACCATATCCCACTTCAATTGCCAGAGTATCCAGCAAAGGTAAGGAATCCTGATGTTCAGCAGGAGCGATTTGCTCTTCCCTGCCCCGTGCATCCTCTTCTATGCTTTTTTGTTCCTGGGTTGCCCGATGAATCAACAAGGTTAGTCCTCCGGTCAAAGCGGCTAAAATCCAGAATGGGATCAAGGGCAGCCCGGGAATTATACCGAATCCCAGAAGTACAAAAGCCGTAATGCCGAGCGCACGCGGCTGATAAAGAATTTGAGCGGTAATTTCTGCACCCAAATTTGACTTGGCCCCCGCCCGACTGACAATAATACCGGCTGAGGTCGAAATAATCAGCGCCGGAATCTGGGTGACCAAACCGTCGCCGATAGTCAGCAATGTGTAGGTTTGGGCGGCACTGGCAAAAGACATCTTATTCTGAAAAACACCGATAGCCAGGCCTCCGATAATGTTTGCCAGGGTGATAATAATACCGGCAATGGCATCTCCTCGAACAAATTTATTGGCGCCGTCCATGGCACCGTAGTACTCTGCTTCGTGCGTGATTTCTTCCCGACGTCCGCGTGCTTCCTGCTCGTTGATGAGACCGGCGTTCAAATCGGCATCGATGCTCATCTGCTTTCCCGGCATGGCATCCAGCGTGAACCTGGCGGCCACTTCGGCAATTCTTCCCGCACCCTTGGTAATCACCATGAAATTGATGACTACCAAAATAATAAACACGATGATTCCCACCAGATAATTGCCACCCACCACAAAGCTTCCGAAAGCATTGATCACTTTGCCGGCCGCCATTGCACCTTCACCGCCGTGGATTAAAATGATGCGCGTGGAAGCCACATTGAGTGACAGTCGAAACAGAGTAATCAGCAGCAGAATGGATGGAAATGAAGACAGCTCCAGTGGACTTACCGTGTACATGGAGGCCAGCAGGATAACGAGCGCAAAGGTGATATTAAAGGAGATTAGTAGATCCAACAGCATTGCCGGCAGCGGTATCACCATAAATATCAGAATGGCCACCACTGCCACGGCCGTGACCATGTCGCTATTTTTAGAAATACCCGGGATCAGCTCGAAATTGTTGGTTTGTGCCGCTATTGCCATAATATTTAAATCACCGGCAGGGCCGGTTTCTTTACGATGTTTTATTTCTATCTACTGAACGGCTATATTTTAATTTCCCAATTGGTACCAAACAAATATTATGTTCTGCCGTACATTCCCTTAAGACGGTATACGTATGCCAGCACTTCAGCTACGGCCCGATAGAGCTCAGCCGGTATATAGTCACCGATCTCAACCATTTTATGCAAACCCCGAGCCAGAGGTTTATCTTCAACGATAGGAATTTGATTTTCTTCGGCGATTTCCCTGATACGCTGTGCGACGAATCCGGCGCCCTTAGCCAGAACTCGCGGGGCCATCATTTCCTGAGCATCAAATTTTAGAGCAATGGCCAGATGTGTGGGGTTTGTAATCACCACATCAGCCTCGGGTACGGCTTCCATCATTCGGCGTCTGGCCATTTCCATTTGAACGCCACGGATTCTCGCCTTGACTTTTGGATCCCCATAGGTTTGTCTTTGTTCATCCTTAATCTCCTGCTTGGTCATTTTCAGATCTTTTTCGTGCTGCCAATGCTGATAAATATAATCCAGCGCGGCCAAAACCAGCATGGCCAAGCAGACAAAAAAACAAATTTTCAGTGATGTCCGGCCAATAAAAATGAGTATCTGCCAAACCTCTTGATGGATGAGGGCCGGAAATGCCTTCATATCGTTTTTTACAAGGATATAGACAATGCTTCCGATAAAAATAATTTTTATGATAGACTTGCCGAGTTCCACCAGAGCTTTGATTGATACGAAACGTTTCATCCCTGAAATCGGATTTAGTTTGGAAAATTTCGGTGCCATGGCCTCGGAATTAATTTGAAAACCCACCTGAAAAATATTTGCAAGGAATCCCGCAATTGAGATCGGTATGAGAAAGGGAAGCAGCACCGACAGTAATTTGTAAAGAATTTCCACTGAGAAAGCACTGGCATCGGCGACATCGGTGAAACGCAAGGTATCGATGTTTTTATAGATTCCGGTGACAAATTCCGAAAGATTCCAAAACATCCAGGAGCCGGCAAAATAGAAAAATGCCGTGGCAACCATTAGAATCATCACAGAAGATATTTCTTTACTTTGGGCGACCTGTCCCTTTTTTCTGGCATCCTGCTTTCTTTTAGGAGTCGCTTGTTCGGTTCTTTCCTGACCGGTATTTTCAGGCATTATTAAACCTTTCGAAAATTTTTAGGACATCGCCTTTAGCATCAGAATGATATCTTGCCCCAGATCGCTGAATATGTTTTGGAGAAATGCTGAAAAATATGGCAAACCAAAACCGATAAATAGAAGTCCAACGCCGATTTTCAAAGGCATCGCAACAATAAATACATTCATCTGAGGAACCGTTCGCGCAATCAATCCGAAAGCAACGCTGGTAAGCAACATGGCCGCAATTACCGGAGCTCCCACCTGAAGCGCGATAACGAACATATTTCCGGACAGCCGGATGAACTGCTCCATAAGGGAATTGCCGAAATTGACATTCAATGGCGGCACCAAACGGAAGCTTTCAGTGAGTGCTTTAATAAACCAGTAATGTGCATTGATGGACAGGAACACCAATAGGCCGATCAAATTATTAAATTGAGCCAACAGAGGAACCTGTTCGCTGGTAGCCGGATCCATAACATTGGCAATCGCCAGTCCCATTTGGTATCCTGCCAGCTGCCCGGCCAGCTGAATTCCGGCAAAAAGTAATTTCACGGAAAAACCGATTGCCAATCCGAGAAAAATTTCTCCCGCCACACTGATGCCCAATCTGAACAAATCACTTGTCACCGGAACTACCTCAAGTTGCAGTAGCGGAAACAAAACGATAGCGGTCGCAAATGCCAGGGCAATTTTAAAAAAAAACGGGATACCCCGGCTGTCAAAAATGGGAATACTCATCAAAATGGCACCCACCCTTAGGAAAACTAAAAAAAACAATTGGAGCTGCGGCAATGAGATGTTCAGGGAAACCATAGGTATCAGCGAACATAAAACATTAAGTTTTCGAACAGATCCTCAGTAAAAATAATCATAGTCTGCATCATCCAGGGAAAGAAAAAAATTAGGGCCACCGCCACGGCAAGCATTTTGGGAATAAATGTCAAAGTCATCTCGTTAATGGATGTGGCCGCCTGAAAAATACTCACCAGCAACCCGACCGCCAGGCCGGCCAGCAGCATCGGAGCTGCCAGAGCGATGGCGGTCTTGATGGCATCAAAAAAAAATCCTGTGATAAATTCAGGCGTCATAATTGTTCGCATTTAATTCTAATAATTAAAGATCCTAGTTCAGCGTAACCCGCAACCCGAAACCCGTAACTCGCAACTTGATCTCAGAGGACAGAAACCAGAAGACAGATGCCGGAGATTAGACTGCATGGATATTACTTTCCCGCAACCCTTTTGATCCTCCTGCACCTTCCATTGAGCGATGTCGTACTCTATGCGCGATGCCCTCTGCTCTATGCCCTTTTTGCCCGCAACCCGCCATTAGTTGCTCACCCAAACCCCTTCACTAAGCTCCCCACCAGCAGATACCAACCGTCTGCCAGTACGAACAACATCAGTTTGAAAGGCAATGAAACCATTATAGG
>JBAVYC010001217.1:0-3243 GCA_049698595.1 Desulfobacterales bacterium
ACAATAATTATCTATTGTCGAATCATAACTTCATTTTATTTTTAATAATCCAATAATAAAGCAGGACCGGAGATGGCCCTGCTTTATTTGGTTGTCTTCTTCAATTACCTTTCTTATCATTTAATCAACAATTGCCTGGTAAATCATGCTCTTTATCAAGTACCGGTAATGATTTCGAAGTGCCGGTAAAGTTATCATAAAAACGGCTACAAGATCCTCTTTGGGATCGACCCAGAATACGGTCCCGCCGGCGCCTCCCTTGTAGAACTCACCGACATTCCCTAAAAAATATGCATGCCCTTCATCGACACGCACATAAAAACCGAAGCCCTGACCATAACCGCGCCCGGGAATATACGTACTATCGTTCCGGTTGCCCATCGGCCCCAAATGATCCGAAGTCATGAAAGCAACAGTCTTTGGGCCCAGCAAGCGTTTATCATCCAGCTGGCCTCCATTGAGAAGCATCTGGGCAAAACGCGCATAATCCATGGCCGTCGATACCATGCCCCCGCCTCCGCCTATATATTTTGGGGGCTGCGTCGGATCACTGTACCAAAAATCCTTGGGGTCTAAGTAAACAAACCGGTCCAGATCCGGTCCTTTGACTTGGAAACCGGAGCCATTCATTTCCAGAGGTTTATAAATACGTTCTTCCAAAAATCTATCCAGTGGCATCCCGGAGGCAACCTCTATCACGCGACCAAGGACATCGAAAGACACACTATACCAATACTTGGTTCCCGGGTCTGCGATCAGGGGTATCTTGGCCAATTTATCGCACATCTCTGCCAGCGTATGGTCGTTTCCTTTCATGCCGGCTTTCAGATACATACCCTGTATGGCTTTTGGCGGCCAGAACCAATAACTTAATCCTGAAGTGTGAATGAGAAGGTCCTGAACCGTCATAACGTTTTTCGGTTTCAAAGTGCTTGCTACCACCTCATTGCCCGATTCGTCTTTCTTGATCTCTCCTACGACTTGAATATCTTTAAAGGAAGGTATGTATTTTGCGACAGGGTCTGCCAGCGTAATTTTCCCCTCCTCCAACAAAATCATGGCCGCCACCCCAATGACGGGTTTAGTCATGGAGTAGACGCGAAATATCGAATCCTTTTCCATCGGTAGTGACTTTTTCTCATCGCGCGTTCCGAAACTCTTAAAGTAGGCAATTTTTCCCTTACGAGCTACCAGAAGCACAGCGCCCGGAATTTTTCCATTTTCGATGTCAGCCTTCAGAACAGCATCAATCCGATCCAGGCGTTGGGAGGACAGCCCAACTTCCTCTGGTTTAGCAGTTGGCAGGGAAGCAGCCCCGGCAGATGAGATAAACACCAGACAGAACACAGCAACAATCAGTTTTATTGCAGATTTCACTTTTCCCTCCTTTAATTTATAGGTTGACGTTACAAAGCGGTTAATTTACAGAAAACCTGCTATTTCGCTACCACTTTCCTCCTTGTTTTAGTCATGTTGTGTTTCATAAGAAAGGTCATATCAGAAGACGGATATGCAAATTTTGAGAAGCTGGTAATATTGAGTTATCCTAATTATGACTTTGTGTCAAATCTGTGGACTACCCCATATATTGGGATAATATGAAGAAACCCACGCCCTTAAAGACCTGTGATATCAAAAAATATCACAAGTTTCCCCAAACTTTAAGATATGAAACCAAAAAAATTTAAAGTCTGCAGAATCAATACTTTTCGTGCCAGTATCCCAGTAAGATGTCAGGTTGCGATAGATTGAGATTATCCGACTTCCACGAAAATTACAAATATCATATTCGGTGGCTTTCTAGTCAAGTAAATCTTGATTTTTATGATGGTAAGATCATCTTAGTCCAACGGCACTTAAACTAACTCAATATCGGGTTTATCTCTTTCCTTCAGTAACTGCCGAACTTCGCGGCGCAGAACTTTCCCAGCCGGGCTCAAGGGCAACCGGTCGATAATCTCAATTTTTTTGGGGGCTTTATAGCGGGCCAGGTGCTGTTTGCAGTGGTCGATGAGTTCCGCGGGGGAAGTTGTGCTGCCCTGGACGAGCATAACCATGGCACAGACCTCTTCGCCCCAGAGTTCATGGGGAAGACCTACGACCGCTGAATTTTGGATTGCCGGATGGCTGTTCAGACAGTTTTCCACTTCGATGGCGTAGACATTGTAGCCTCCGGTTATGATCATGTCCTGCTTACGGTCGACCAGATAGAGGTAGCCCTTTTCATCCATATAGCCCATGTCACCGGACTTCCAGAAACCGCTCCCGGAAAAGTTTTTTTTCGTCAACTCGGGCGCTTTGTAATAGCCTGCAATCGTGTTGGGACCCCGGATCCGGATCTCGCCGCGTTGACCGGCGGGCAGTACCCGGCCGTCTTCGGCGCAGATGATCACCTCCTCCCCGGGCATGGGCCGTCCCACCGATTGCAGCCTGGCGATTTGCTCCTGGGTTTGGGTGCCATGGTCTTTGCGCCCCAAAATGGTAACCGACGGCCAGCATTCGGTGGACCCGTATCCCTGGACGAATATTTGGCCGAAGAGTTCCAGCAGTATTTCCAGCTTGGCGGGGGATATGGGGGACCCGCCGTAACGGATGGTCTTCAGGCTGCTCAGGTTGTGCCGGCGAGGCAGGTTCATCTCAAGCATGCGGTAGAGCACCGTCGGTACGGCATAGATCATATCGACCTTATACGCCGCGATGGTACGGCCGATGGTCTCCGGATCGGCGCCGTTGAGGGTGATGACCGCACCGCCTTTGATGTGCACCGGGATTACAACCGAGCCGGAAGCGGCATGATGCAGCGGGGAAAAAAATAATGCCCCGGGATGGTCGAAGGGCAGGGTTTCATAGAAGTGCGCCGGATTGCAGCCCCAGAGCCACAAGTTGGCCAGCGAGTATTTAGCGCACTTCGCAATACCGGTGGTTCCGCCGGTAAAACGCAGCACACTGATATGCTCGGATGTATTGTCGGCCGTAAATTCTTCTTCAACCTCTGCCGCTGGGGCCTGTTCCACCAGGTCCCAGAAGTAGTCAACACCCGGCCGGGATTTTTCCGGGCGATCCATGACGACCAGGTCAATCTCGCAAGCCTGCAGATGTTCGTAAAGGAGTGGCAGCAATCTGTTTTCAAGAAAAACAAGCTTCGGCGCGACATGGTCAATCCGGCTTGTTTGCTCGCCGACGGAATCGCGCACATCGATCCACACAGCGCCTACCTGACTTTTCAGCATCCAGGGGTGAAAC
>JBAVYC010001218.1:0-7584 GCA_049698595.1 Desulfobacterales bacterium
CAAAATGACCTTTTTGCCGACAGTCATGGGAAAATCTTCAATATGTTGGCAAGGAAATTCATCGCATTGATGACACCCTGTGAAACCCTTTTCTTTAGTGCAGTCCCTGATCTCACATTGCCTGCAATGTAAAAATTGTTCATCAGATAAGCAGCCACAGCATTTAATATCTTCTATGGAAAGTTTATCACTATTTGGAAGCGTACCTTTGCCGGGGACGTCCCCCTTGTAAACATTCACTAACCGCTCCTTGAATTTTTGATTGTTATCACGGTGCGCGATATAAATGGCACAGACTCCGCAATAAAGGCCACACGGAGAAATAAAATCCGGATTTATTTTCATAACGCTATCCCCTAAAGACATTCAATTTTTAAATTAAGGTTGCTTGGATTTGGAGCCCAATTCTTATATTTGATTTTCCCCATTATTTTCGATCTTCCATTTTTAGCTCTAAATCAATGTGTCCCCAGCCACCGCATTGAACACCAACATCAAAACATCCCACCCGGTTAAGTCGCATTTCGTTTGGATATATCCCTGCATAAAATAATTCATTAGCCGTGTATATTGGTCCAGACAGGGCACTTAAGGCATGTATACATATACGCTTTGGGTTCAATTTAGTCAGAAGATTATGCATTATTAAAGTCAGTTTCTTACTTCCGATCATAGAAATCAATGATCCAACGAACACGAGTTGTAAGATTCGAGCGGATTTACCTCCGACCGTGACATAAATTCCATTAGAACTCAATGCACGCCTATAATCGAAAATAGAACGATCTGTTTTAACATCAAGGATTAAATCGTAAAACTTTCCATTTTTGGTAAAATCTTCTTGAGTGTAATCAATAACATGGTCTGCACCAAGAGAGCTCATCATGTCCAATTTGCCTGTGCTGTCCACTCCGGTCACCTCAGCGCCAAATGATTTGGCCATCTGAATTGCAAATGTACCTACACCGTCGCCAGCACCATTAATCAATATTCTTTGTCCCGGCTTAATCTCTCTTTTATCGCAAAGTCCCTGCAGTGCGAGGAGTCCTGCTTGGGGCGTGGCTGCTGCTTCTTCGAATGTCATACCGGTTGGTTTCAGCGTTAATTCGCTTTCACGAGCACATACAAGTTCGGCAAAACCTCCCCAAAAACCCTCGCATAGGTCTCCGAATACATCATCACCCGGATTAAACTGCTTTATGTTTCTTCCAACCGCTTCAATTCGTCCTGCTATGTCACATCCAAGAATTTTCGTTTTTTTTGGTTTTAGAAGCCCACTCAGAAGGCGATACTCTAACGGCTTGCCCGTTAACATATCCCAGTCCCATGAATTTATGGAGGCCGCATGAACTTTTATCAAAACGTCATCGTCCTTGGGAGATGGGAAAAGAAGATTTATATTATGACAAGATGGATATGTCAATTTCGGCAGATGGCTTTAAATTTTCTAAGAAAATGGCTTCCAAAATTACAATTTGTTACTCAAGCCTTCTTGCAAATCCTCAAATATTTGCTGTTTATTCAGAGTTGAACAATTTTATAAGTATTTTTCGTATAGCAATCCAGTTAAAATTATGATTCTAATTCGAAATCGCATGCAAACGGGCTTTCCCCAGTAACAGCATCACTAAAAGGGCACCAATTAATAACACTATACCATTGATATAAAATGGCATGGCCCGCCCAATAGAATCATACAGCCATCCTCCAGCTAAAGGACCAATAGATGCGCCAACGCTGCTGACAAAGGTATAAAGACCGTACCCAGTGCCTCTAATTTGATGCCCAGTTAGATCCGCAACCATCGCTTCTTCGGCTGGGCCAGCCATAGCCCAGCCCACACTCTCAAGTGTCCAAAAGATAGCCAACCAAACAACTCCCGGCAATCCCGGCAGTAGAAATGAGCAAATTCCAGCCCCAACCAACCCCAGTGCTATCATTCGAGTGCGGCCAAAGCGATCGCTAAGTTGACCAAAATAGGAGCGTAAAAAGGCCCCTACTAAGGCTCCTGGTATGATAGCCCAAATTAAAATACCTATATTCGATGTAAATTTATCCTGTAGAAAGATAATGAAAATAGGCGTAATCATTCCTACAGATGCAGAGGTAAGAAAGACGATTGCCATCAATCTTATAATCTCAGGCGATATTACCCGTTTAACATCAGTTTGAGATTTTTTAGTTGGTTTTGTTTCCGGAATTGTTTTCCAGCCCAGCCAGGCACCCACAGCAGCTGACAGGGCATATCCAGTAAATATTATTTGCCAGCCTATATTTTGAGGCAAGTTGGAAATGAGGATAAAGCCGATGACCCCGCCAACAAGATACCCGCGAGCGACTGATTGATCAATGCGGCCAACTGATTTTCCTCTTTCATTAGATCCTGCCAAGTCTGTTGCCATCGTGTAGGCTGAAATGAACATCATGGCTGAACCGATACCACTTACAATTTGGCCTGCATAGAGTTCAAAAATATTGTTGGCCATCGAAAATATAACCATCGAGGCTGAATAACAGCCTAAAGCAGCTATAAAAAAGAACTTGCGTCCCAGCTTATCTGATGCGATGCCGATCAAAGGGCGCAGAAGGGCAATCGTCATTGAGAAAACAGAGAACATGCCACCGATTTCCAGAGCGCTAGCACCTAAAATCTTGCTGTATATTGGAAGCGCAAACCATAGGAAACCAAAACCCAAGCATCCTAATAAAATTGGCAGTTGTAATGGAAGTGCCGGTTTTTTTTCTACGTCGGATTTGTTATTCATTTTGATGCAGCCAAATGGTATCAAAGGTTTTTCCACGTTACCGTTTCCGTTGATAAGTCATCTGTGATTTAACGATGAGCTACCTGACCATCAATGTAATCAATACCTTCAGGCGTATTCTTGACCGAAAACGGTTTAAGCAGAATATCGCCGTGCCCTGGCTGTCAGCTTAAGTGGCATGTTATACGGTAATACATGATGTTTGACCTAAGCAATTTGAATCAAGTTACAAATGAGCCGTTATGTAAAATTGCACATGCTCTCAGAGTTGCACATGAATCATGTTGTAAAAACGAAAGAGACTTACAATTTTAATTTGCCGGATTTCCTTCTTATTAAAATCATTCCTGGCGGGCACTCTTGAAAGAATAGGATATTCTTCAACGATTTTGATTGTATCTACCCACTTTCGAAGACCGGAAGCTCTTTTCAGATGCCACTTAATAAGTGTTGATGAGTCCATTTCGCTATTTTTCATGCTTTTCTTGATTTCCCTGTTTGACCCCCATGCTGGAAGCCATGACATCGAATCAAAGATAACATGGGATGAAGGATAAGTTTCGGCAAGTTTACAGAACAGGATTTCGATCTCCCGGGCTTCGAAGTAGCATAGTACTCCGGCAGCCATGAACAGAATGGAACGGCCTTTCGTCAACCGGGATATGTCATCAGTCCAGGTGAAATCAAAAAGGGATTTAGCAATCGTCATTTCCCGTTCTGAGTCAGGAATTAGCTTCTGCCGCAGAGCAACGACATCTGGAAGGTCGATATTGATCCATAGAACAGTTCCCTCGTCAACTCGCTGAAACGTTGTCTCCAAACCCGCTCCAAAATTTACAACTACAGCTCTGCTATTATTGGCTAGAAATGCTTTAACGATGTTGTCGAAGTTGTAAGCACGGATAGCCCATACACCCTGATGATCCGCCATATGGCTTTCCTCAATCTGAGAGAAATCATAGTCGATTCTTTCGATTATATTTTTGGCATAGGTGTCACATACGATGGGATTGTCCTTCTCTGCCTCCCGAGCTCTTGCCCACAGAGGCAGCATCAAAGTCTCCTGAACTTTACCCAGATCGATCTTAATATCCTGATTATTCATATTACCTCCATACATAAGAAAGAATATTGGGCTGATTTTTTACCTTTCTATGTTTACTACAGTTGTAAAATCATATGGTCGTATGCTCTTGCAATAATGACCTCATTTCTGGTATTTTAAACTGAAGAATACTTGCCAAAAGCCGCAACATTCTCAAATCATAACAAAAATATAGAATATAAACGATATTCTTGGAAAACTACGGCCAGGAATATTGCCGGAGCATAGCCGTATTGTTCAGTATCTCCTTGATGCAAGAAACTGAGACCTAATGCCAGAAGTCTTCAGGATGACTTGACTGTAAGGCCCCAATATATAGTATCACGTCTTTTTAACGACTTACCTGTTCGTCAATATGTTGGAGAGTTATATTGATTTCCCTTCGCGAAGCACCAAGTGTACTTTAGTCAATGCATGAATGTCGGTAAGGGGATCTCCATCTACGAGGAGAATATCGGCCAGTTTGCCAACTTCAAGCGTACCAATTTGACCTTCCATATTACATGCACGAGCGGCATTCTTAGTGGCAGAAACAATAATCTGCATAGGAGTCATCCCTGCTTCCATCATCCATTCGATCTCACTAATAGGCATACCTAACTCGAAAGCCATTTGAGGTGCTCCACCATAGTCCGTACCCAGAGCGACTTCTCCCCCGGCTTCGACGAAGCGTGCAAGGTTTTTAATGGAGACTTCCCCATAATTGACAGGATACTTCCGGCTCGCATGTTGCCACAATTCAAGTGTTGGTACCCAGCGAGTTCCTGTTTCTATCATGCGATGCACAAGTTCATTTGGCAGCTCGTCCACCACCATGTGGGCAATTTCATCCACACCGGCATCCAGTGCGGGAGCCAAATCGCGTGCGCTCGTAACATGAGCAGTGACGGGTTTTCCACGCTCATGCGCTGTTTTTACAAGAACATTTAATTCATCAGGTGAGAGTAGGGGCCATCCGGAACGACGAAAGGCATAACCCGATTCCACCGCTGTCTTGATCACGTCAGCACCAGCATCAATGAGTTTATTCACGGCCTGTCTCGCTTCTTCAGGCGACCTAACAGTCTCCATATACCCGCCCCAAAGGGCCGCTGGATAACCACCTTCAACGTTTATGAATAAACCGACAGCGACTAAGCGTGCACATTTGTGATTTGCATTTAATGAATTGCGGGTTTTGAATAGATTTTCTGGATATGCTGTAGAACGCCCAAGATCGCGCACAGTGGTCACGCCCTCGCGAGCCCATTTGCTCAGGTTTTTTCTGTTAAAGGCCCAATGGACATGAGAATTGATAAAGCCTGGTAAAATTGTTTTTCCTTGAACCTTTACAATAAATGAATCAGCAGGGATTTCTATATCTGGGCGTGGCCCAACCGCAGTAATTCGATCATCGCGGACTATGATTGCAGCATCTGGCATAGCCTTGGCTCCAGTCCCATCAATCAGAGTTCCATTTACAAGCGCAAACGGAGTTCCAGGTTCAAGCTGTGTTTCCTCTGATGTACAACGACCAGCGAGAAAACCAGCAGCAGTTATCCCGGATAATTTTAGAAATTGACGTCTTGAGATTGGTTCCCGTCGTATCTCGTCAGCTATCTTTGTTGGATCTTTTGTCTTCATTTTTCTAAAATTGAAAGGTTAGAAAACAAACTTGGGCGATCAGATACATTGAGTTGATTTCTAGCTTAACAGAATTACAGATACCATATTTTGTGGTTGGTGAAAATTATTACGAAACTGAAGACTATGCTAATAAACCTTGAATCCAAAAAATATAGGATATTAAGAATAGCAGGGCCAAGGAGTTTTATCAATATTCTTGGGTCGTGGGGCATATTGAAGGGCTCAAGCCTTCTTGCCAAAACCGGCACAAATGCCGCCGATGAAAATTTTCAAGAATAGATTCGATATTCCACTGAATTTTATGGCGGGAATATCGCCTGGCAATAGCCTTATTGCTCAATCTTTAACAATTTTGGAAACAAAGGACTAATGGTCGGATTACTATTTGTCGAAATCTTTTTCCTTCGCCTATTATATAAGGCCAAATGGTCGCAGTCTTAAATATCAAAAAGGCTTTTTGCATTTATATATAAAAACAAATCCCTGGCTTCTTGGCTTAGGCCAAGCCCATCAAGATCTTCAAGACATTTTGCCGGGGTAATCATCGGATAATTGGTCTTGAAAAGGACTTATTTCTTACCATTTGTTTTCATGTATTGTATCAATTCCGCAGGAAACTGTTTAGCAGTATATGCAGAGGTATCAATACCCTTTTTAACTTGTCAATTTCTAATCCATTAAACTTTCCAGCATGGTAGGGCCACTTTTTGTCGGAATTATTCTCGACACCTGTAAACCAGCAGCGGCTATGAGGTTTTTATATTCGTCAATGGACCTTTCACAGCCGCCACTCATGACAAGAACCTCTATATCAAGCAACTTTGCTACAGAAAAACCAGGCCCCGGCTCTAAGATGTACTCGATGATCCATAGCCTTGAATCGGCATTCATGGAGGCTATAATATTTTTTAGAATCTGAATACAAATTTCGTCATTCCAATCGTGCAGTACATTCACTAAAAAATATGCATCGCATGCTGGTGGTGTCTCTTTGTTAAAATCATAGGTTATGGCTTTGCAGCGATCTCCCAAATTTGCCTTTACTATCGCTTTTTCCGCAGACACCACCGCCTCCGGCAGGTCGGCTACATACCCTCTGATACTAGGATATGCGGTTAACAACTGTATTAGAAAGGCACCCTGCCCCCCGCCTATATCACAGATCGATTTAAAATCGGAGAAATCATAGTTTTCAATTACCGCGTTGGCAAATCCTACTGCTTTCGATGCCTGTCCTTGGTCCAATATTGAACGTTCTTCAGGATGTTCTTCAAACCACTCAAAAGAGGGCTTTCCGAAAGTGTGATTAAAAGCCGGTTTTCCGGTTCTGATCGTGTGACCTAAGCCGTTCCAAGCCCTGTCGTGCCACTCGGAAAGAAACATCCGGGCTATGGGACGCAGAGCATTTGAAAAAAGGCATTGGGCAAGCGGCGTTAATCCAAATACGCGCTCTTCTGTCTCGATGAAAACGCCAACAGATGAAAGCGCTCTTAGAATTCGAAAAAGGGTAGGTGCGTGTGTATCTGTTTTTTCTGCTAAAGCCTCAACACTTTTCGGACCATCGCACAAAAGATCGGCGATACCGAGGTCTGAAATAATATAAATCGGTTTGGTTATCCATTTGGAGGTAATCCACTGCATCATTTGATCTTCCGGTGAAAGCATTGGTTCCGACATTTTTTGCTCCTTTCAAGTTTGCTGGAAATTTTACTAAGATTCTACGATTTGAGTCCAAATTGTACAGAGACCAAAGTGTAGTTCGGCCTTTTTAGCAACGCAGATCTTTGATTGTGCTGTTCAATGGGAAATTAGAAATTCCGGTCGGTCAGTGAAGGGTTTCATATTGGGTATAGTTTTGAATTGGCTTTATTGTGAGTAAATAGCGGGGAAAAATAGAAAGGTAATTTTTGATTATACCTTTGCGAAAAAAAGGTCAACTAAAATATTTATGGTTGCTTCAGCAATGAACAGATTCAGCTCTTTTGAGACTAAGTTAAAAAATTGCCAACAGTCTTCAGTCAATATCGATGCTTGCCAACTACATCATACTTGCCAGAACTACTACTAAAAATGGCCACAACCATTTTT
>JBAVYC010001219.1:0-2659 GCA_049698595.1 Desulfobacterales bacterium
GTCTGAGGTTGGCCAGGTTGCGCCGCAGCAGTCCCGGACCGGCAGCCAGTGCCCCGGCAAGGGCCACCATCAGCCCGACTCCTCTGACGAAATCAATATGGAAAGGAAAAAATCCACTGACCAGAGGCACATAGAGTACGCCGCCGCCGACGCCGGCCAAGACGGCCACGATGCCAAGGACCAAACAGAAGACGAATAATACAATGGGCCAGAACCACCAGGGTTTTCCGCCGGCGCCGGCTGTGGCCGCCTGTTCCGCGGCATAGGCCGTCAAGGGGCAGCTCAAGACGAAACCGAATAGCGACAAAATCCACCAACCTGTTGAACGAACGCGATAGTTTAACATTTAATTCACCCTTCAGAAAAGTGTTTACAAATGAAACTTATTCATGTATGTGAATCCTATAAAACAATAAAAATAAACAGTCAATAAAAAATATGTAATAAAATGAAACAACACAATCTATTAATTGTCGATGACGAACAGCGGTTTGCAGATATGCTGGCCCGGAGGTTGAATCTGAGAGGATGCAACTGTGAAGTATGCTACAGCGGGCGCGAAGCACTTAAAATTTTAAAGGAAAAAAAAGTTCACCTCATCTTATTGGACCTCCACCTGCCGGATATTTATGGTACCGAGGTCCTGACCCGCATCAGAAAGTATGATGAAAGGACACCCGTTATTATTGTGACCGGGCATGGGACGGAAAAAGATCGACGGGAATGCATGCAGCAAGGTGCTTATGCTTTTATGCACAAACCGGTGGGCATTGATGAATTGATGACCATTTTGGCTGAGATCGGGGAGATGTCGGCATGATTGGAAGATTCCGTAAAGTTTTAGGTTCGTTACGGCCGGAATTTTATCATCGAACCAGTGAACACTTGAATCCTTACTTCACATTTACGGATTATCGCAAGATATGGGGGATCGGCATTTTTTTATTAGCGGCCACCGCTCTGCTGCCGTTAATGGTCGTTACGATTATTTATTACCAGCTCATTCAAAAATCCGTTGATTCGGAACTCATTCTGCGCACCGAACGGGTGACATCCAATGCCAGAAGGGCGGTAAGCTTCTTTCTGGAGGAGCGACTGAATGCCTTGCGGTTCACCGTGAATGAAATAGACCATGACCAGCTGACGAATCCCGATCATCTCGCGGAGCTTTTAAGGAATCTTAAATTAGGCTTCGGTGGTTTAACGGATCTCAGCGTTATTTCCCATTCGGGGATTCAAGTTGCTTATGCCGGGCCTTTTAAACTGGAGGGCAAAGACTACAGCCATCAGGCCTGGTTCGTTGAGTGCCAGAAATGCAATTTTTATGTCAGTGAAATATTTCGCGGGTATCGTGACCTTCCCCATATTATCATTGCCGTTAAATCATTTCGGCCCGACGGCACCCATTTCATCCTGCGCGCCACGCTGGACACGGAACGGTTGATACAAACGCTGTCTTCGTATGAAACCGGCGAACATGCGGATATTTTCCTTGCTAGTCGGTCCAGTATCGTGCAGACCCCTTCAAAAAATTATGGCGATATATTTGAGAAGATGACCCTGCCGGTACCGGAGTATTCACCGAGGACGCAAACGGTTATGGCAGCTGATGGTCAAGGGCGACCCATCATCACGGGCTATGCCTTTATTACCACCCAGATTGCCGACACGCCTTTTATCCTCATGGTGATTAAACAAAAGGCAGGAATGATGGGCGTCTGGCTGGAGTTACGCTCCAAGATCAACTGGCTCGTGGGGTTTAGCATTTTAGTCATCATCATTGTTGTCGCCATCACCTGCACCTTCATGGTCAATAAACTTTACCTGGCGGATAAGGCAATGGCAGAAGCCATGGCAGCGATGGAGCAAAACTGTCAACTGGCTTCAATCGGTCAACTGGCGGCCGGCGTGGCCCATGAGATCAACAATCCTTTAGCGATGATCAACGAGACCGCCGGGTATGTGAAAGATCTGTTTGTTATCAAGAAACAATATAGTAAAGATGATGAGTTACTCGAAAACATAGATTATATTCTGGAGGCTGTGAAAAGGTGCGGTACGATTACCAGACAACTTCTCGGGTTTGCCCGTAAATTTGACGTTAAAATTCAAAAGGTCAACCTGAACGAGGTTATTTCAGATGTACTCGTTTTTCACAATAAAGAGGCTGAATATCGAAATGTAAGCGTTTACGTGGACATTGCGAAGGATATTCCCGAAATTGAAACCGATCGTGGAAAGCTGCAGCAGGTGCTGTTGAACCTGGTTAACAATGCCTTCCAGGCGGTGGATAACGGCTGTAACCTGGACATTAGCGCGTCACCAGAAGGAGCGAATAAGGTCAGCATTACCATCAGCGATAATGGCTGCGGCATGCCGGAGGAGAGTCTGACTAAAATATTCGAACCCTTTTTCACGACCAAAGAAAGGGGCCAGGGAACCGGGCTGGGGCTTACGATTACTTACGGCCTGGTCAAAAAGCTTCACGGAAACATTTCGGTAAAAAGCAGGGAAAATGAGGGCACGACATTTATCATTACCCTTCCTATCCATCTGCAAGAGGAAATGATTAAAAATGAAAATTCTTTTGGTAGATGACGAGAAAAAATTCGTAATGATGCTGGCCAAAAGGCTGGCCTTACGGGGAATTGAGGTTGAC
>JBAVYC010001220.1:0-2445 GCA_049698595.1 Desulfobacterales bacterium
CAGCAGAGGTGGCCCCGGTCCCTTCCAGGGGCCATCCTCATACCCCCAGCTGGTGGTGGCTGATTAAGTTGAGCGATAGTCGAGGTTGAAGATACGCCTGGTATGTTGAAAATGTGGGGTGAATGGATTCTTATTTTTCAATAGCAATTAGACAGGATCAACAGGATCATCAGGATAAAGAGAATTTAGCTCAAAAGCTGAAAGCTCAAGGGGAAAGGGTTAGCCCTGGAGAAGGTGGACAATCAGTTCTATCGTCCCTCATCCTATCGGAGTGATCCTCCATCTTCCATCAGTCTTTCGGCCGAAGAGCCTCTCGCCGCAGGCGAAAAAAATCCTGTCAATCCTGTCAAAAAAATAAAAATCGGATCCATTCCTCATTCCTTCGAAATTCGATATTCTGTCGTCCGCCGAAAACGGATCAGCCCGTCTCCTTGGAAGACGGGCTGAGAGCAATTTATTCGCATCCGCTACGGTCTGTGCAGCAAATATTATCCTGCTGAAATCAGGCTGCGGACATCATAGCGTCGACGTCTGCCTGAACTTCGCCGGTGGGTTTAATGTCAAAATTTTCGACCAGCACCTTGGCCACGGTCGGTGACAGAAAAGCCGGAAGTGTCGGCCCCAGACGGATACCCTTAACCCCCAGGTGCAGCAGGGCCAGCAGAACCGCCACGGCTTTTTGTTCATACCAGCCGATGTCGAAGGAAATCGGCAGATCGTTGATATCGTCCAGCTCAAATACTTCTTTTAATTTCAAGGCGATGACCGCCAGGGAATAAGAATCATTGCACTGTCCGGCATCCAGGACTCGCGGGATACCGCCGATATCACCGAGATCCAGCTTGTTGTAGCGGTATTTGGCGCATCCGGCCGTCAGGATAACGGTATCTTTGGGAAGCGCTTCGGCGACTTCGGTAAAATAGCTTCTGGATTTTTGACGTCCGTCACAACCGGCCATGACCACGAAACGTTTGATGGCGCCGGATTTTACGGCGTCCACCACTTTGTCAGCCAGGGCCAGTACCTGGTTGTGGGCAAAACCGCCGACAATCTTACCGGTTTCAATTTCTATCGGCGGACTGGATTTTTTGGCCATTTCAATAATTTGTGAAAAATCCTTGGAGCCGCCCCGGGGACGATTCGCAATGTATTTGGCTCCCGGATAGCCGGTCATGCCGGTGGTGAAGAGGCGCTCCAGATAGGTGTTGTCCTTTCTTAGCGGAACCACACAATTGGTGGTCATCAGGATCGGGCCGTTAAATGATTCAAATTCCTTGTTCTGTGCCCACCAGGAACCCCCGTAATTGCCCACAAAATGATCATATTTTTTGAAGGCCGGATAGTAGTTGGCCGGCAGCATCTCGCCGTGGGTGTAAACATCCACACCGCTGCCTTCGGTCTGTTTCAGCAATTCTTCCATGTCCTTGAGATCGTGTCCGCTGATCAAAATCCCGGGTTTGCTGCCGACACCGATGTTGACTTCGGTGATTTCAGGATTTCCGTAGGTGGATGTGTTGGCCTCGTCCAGGGTGGCCATGGTGGTTACCGAAACCTCACCGGCTTTCAACACCAGGGCGATCATCTCATCCACGGACAAGTCTTTGGTGGTTGATGCCAGGGCCTCCATAAAAAAATCGTAGATATCATCTTTCTCATACCCCAGGATGGCGGCATGGTCCGCATAGGCGGCGATTCCCTTAACCCCGATGATTAATAGCTCCCTTAAGGAACGTACATCTTCATTATCGGTGGCAAGAACGCCGACGGATTTGGCTTTTTCATGAAATTCAGCCTCGCTGTCGGAAAACCAGGTGGCGGAATGGTGCACGGCTTCATCGAAATCCCGGCCGTTTTTTTCTTTATAGGCTGCCAGGAATTTCTCTTTCAGGGTTTCTTTGCGATTTAAGGCCTCTTTGATCAGGTCAATAATGCGGTCATTGTCAAAGTTGGCATTGGTGATGGTGGCGAAAAGGGCCTGGGCCACAAACAACCCGTCTTTCATGTCCGAAAGACCGAGTTCTTTAGCCTTTTCGCCATAGACGGCAAGGCCTCTTAGGGTATAGATCAAAAGGTCCTGAAGATTGGCGGTTTCTTCCGGTTTGCCGCACATTCCTTTTACGGTGCAGCCTTCGTTCTTGGCAGTTTCCTGACATTGAAAACAAAACATGGATAATCTCCTTTTTTAAGTTGATTTTTGCTGGTTTATGAACCGATGGCCGGTTTGCTTTTTCCCAAAATCAGTATCTAATATCAACACTAATGCAATCCGGCGAATTGTCAATTTTCGAGCTATATCTACACCTTTGCGGTAACGATTGCATTGATATAAGTCAAAACTTAAAATAAAAACGAAATTCCGGTTGAGCGCAAAAGGATCAAATTTAATTGCCGGTTGTCTGTTGTTCGTTGTCAAAAAAGAAATTGCCTCTTTGCTTTGGGCGGTAT
>JBAVYC010001221.1:0-2411 GCA_049698595.1 Desulfobacterales bacterium
TGAACTTCGCCGGTTTCTGGCGTGGTGGAAAATCCTTGAACGTTCCCATGAAGCCAGCCACGATTTCCTGGATAGCTGTCACCGAAAAAGCGCTGCGTTGTATCCACCAGCGGTCATAATTGTTGGAATCGGTATCCGCCCGCTCAAATGGATCGCTGCGCAGGTTAAATGGCTTGGGGATGCGCAGCTGCACAAACGGTTCGGACCAGACGCGGAAGGTCTTGGCGCGTTGTTCGGCGAAAACCAGTTTCCACTGCTTGTGACGGACGCCCACCAGCAGGCCGTCATCGCTGAAGTAGAAGAACTCTATGCGTGGCGACGCATCCTCCTTGCCGGAGAGGTAGGGTAGCAAATTGTAGCCGTCCAGGTGGACCTTGAAATTTTTGCCGTCGGCCTGGTGGCCTTTCATCAGTTTTTCTTTAATATCCGGTTCACCGACAGCCGCCATCAGGGTCGGTAACCAGTCCCGCGAGGACACAATCTCGTTAGAAACCTTGCCGCCTGGAATTTTCGCCGGCCAGCTTACCAGACAGGGCACCCGGTATCCACCCTCCCAGTTGGTATTCTTTTCGCCGCGGAAGGGGGATATGCCGCCGTCCGGCCATTCGTTGTAATGCGGACCATTGTCTGCGGTGTAAATAACGATGGTATTGTCGGCAATTTTTAATGTTTCGAGAAGATCGAGCATCTGCCCAACATGGCCATCATGTTCTACCATGCCGTCGGCAAAGATGCCCAGGCCGGTCACGCCGACGCTTTCCGGTTTCAGGTGGGTGTAAAAATGCATGCGGGATGTGGCTACCCACGCGAACCACGGCTTTTGGGCCGTTGTGTTTTTTTCGATGAATTTCAAGGTGCGGCCCAGGAATTCTTCGTCAGCCGTTTCCATGCGTTTTTTGGTCAGGGGGCCAGTATCCTTGATAGTCTGTTTGCCCACTTTGCCGAAGCGCGGATCGACGGTCGGATCATCTGTGTCCGTTGCCTTACAGTCCAACACACCACGTGGCCCCAGGCGCTTTTTGAATTCGGGGTCTTTAGGGTAATCGGGATTCTCCGGCTCTTCCTCCGCGTTCAGGTGATAGAGGTTGCCGTAGAATTCGTCGAAACCATGCACCGTGGGCAAATACTTGTTACGGTCTCCCAAATGGTTTTTGCCAAACTGCCCGGTGGCGTATCCATGATTCTTGAGCAGCTCCGCCAGGGTGGGATCTTCCTTTTGAATGCCGATGGGAGACCCGGGAAACCCCACTTTGGTCAAGCCGGTGCGTACGGGATGCTGACCCGTGATAAAGGCCGAACGCCCTGCAGTGCAGCTCTGTTCGGCATAATAATCGGTAAACAGCATTCCGCCGTTGGCGATGCGGTCGATGTTGGGCGTTTGATAGCCCACCAAACCACGGCTGTAGGCACTGATGTTGGTGATGCCCACATCATCGGACATGATCACCAGAATGTTGGGTTTGTCTGCTGCGAAAGCAGCCGGAGCTGCCAGGCCCAGGGCCAGCAGCAGGGTCACGAGACAAAAAAAAGCTTTCATTCTCATTTTTCGATTCCTCCTGTTTTGATGGTTGTTGATTTCACGCTTTTTCATCAAGGTCCATTTGCCTTGAATATTCGGATTGACATTCCGAATTTTCAAGGTCACCAATTCCATGCGTATCGCAGTAAAGGATCTCGCCCTTCGACACCTGTGGGTCATTTATCCCGGTCAACACAGCTACCCGGTTGATGAACAGATTTCCGTCTGGCCGCTTCAGCTGATTTCTGAATTACCATCTCAACTCACTTGAGTGAGGTTTATATGTTTCACGCAACGCCGCAACGTCGCAACGTGATGTTTTTATAAACTTTCATCAATCATCATATTCTCTTGTCGTTGCGTCGTCGCGCCGTTGCGTGAGGTTTAAATAATCCTTACAATGACCTTCATACACAATGGTTGCCAGAAAATCAGCTTCCTCGGACTCAAAGAATATTAAATTCATATAATCGAGTTTATAAAGGTCGGGCACAATCAGCTCCCGGAATTCATAATGATCGCTATGATGGTTTTTGTGTTTGCGCAAACGATCTGCGCTTGTATCAGCTTTTCCGGACCGGCTCTCGTCATTTTCTTTCAATCGGACCGCTTTAGTGCAAGGGTGAAAAAACGTAACACCATCAACAATATGATGAATATGATGTCGATCAAGGATAGATTTCAGCTTTCTAATGTCTTCAATAGAGGCTTTCGTGGCGATGTCGCCGATTTCTATAAGACCGTAATCCATGATCTCTTTTTTAGCTTTTCGTTGCGCCGTTGCGTCGTCGCGTGAGGCTTAAATGTTTCGCGCTACGCCGCTACGACGCTACGTGATGTTTTTATAAATTTTCATCAATCATCGTATTTTTTCATCGTTGCGCCGTTGCGT
>JBAVYC010001222.1:0-4701 GCA_049698595.1 Desulfobacterales bacterium
CCCGAGTCCACCAAAAATGGAGAGACGCTGCTGGCTCAAAATTGGGACTGGTACAAAGAAGTCATCGACTGCCAGGTAATCCTAAAAATTGGGCAACGGGAGGGAATACCTTCTTTGATAACTTTCACCGAAGCCGGCCAACTGGCCAAGATCGGAATGAACGCCGCCGGCATCGGCCTGGTGGTCAATAATCTCATATCCGACCAGCCCCGCACCGGTGTGCCGTGGATTTTTCTGACCCGCCGCGTTTTGGAATCTTCCCATTTTGCCCAGGCGATGGGTTATGTCTTGAACACCCCACGGGCCCATTCGATCAACTTTCTCATCGGATACACAGCTGGCGAAGCGGTGAATCTGGAAACTTCTCCCGTAGAAGAACATATTTTGTGGCCCGAAAACGGAACTTTTGTCCACACCAACCACTATCTAAAATCGGGAAAAGAATTCAGAGACCTCAAACCGCTGCGGGATCCCTATCCGTCCACCTATCTTCGCTGCCGCCGGGCTCAAAAGGGCATGGCCGCTTTAAACGGCAGCGTCGATGTCAAAGGAATCCGGAAAATCCTCAGTGATCATATGGATCGGCCTTTTTCCGTCTGTGCGCATGAAAACCCGGCGGTACCAACGCTGCAGCAAATTGTCACCTGCCTGTCCATCACCATGAACCTAAGCCGCCAACAGATCCATTACGCACTGGGGAATCCCTGCCGGGGAGAGGTTCAGACCCTTGATTTGGGGTGGTGAAAGGAGAAAACATGTCCGAATCCGATATCTGTTTCATGACGGCAACAGAAATGGTTCAACGTATCCGTGCCCGGGAATTGTCCTGTCGGGATGTGATGCAGGCTCATTTGACACGTATCGATCAGATCAATCCGAAAGTAAATGCCATCGTCACCCAAGTTCCTGCCGAACGCCTGCTTGCCGCCGCTGATGACGCTGACAAAGCCCTGGCAAGGGCGGATAGGACGGGACCATTGCACGGTCTGCCCATCGCCCATAAAGACCTGGTGCCCACCAAGGAATTGCGCACCACCTGGGGATCGCCCATCTTCAAAGATTTTGTCCCCGATCATGATGGCTTAATTGTGCAGCGGCTCAAAAAGGCCGGGGCCATCACCATCGGCAAGACCAACACTCCGGAATTCGGCGCCGGATCCCAGACCTTCAATCCGGTTTTCGGTGAAACCGTGAACCCTTACGATACCAACAAAACCTGCGGCGGCAGCAGTGGTGGGGCGGCGGTGGCCCTGGCATGCGGCATGCTGCCGCTTGCCGACGGGAGCGATATGGGAGGCTCCCTGCGCAATCCGGGTAACTTCTGCAATATCGTTGGCTTCCGTACTTCACCGGGGAGGGTGCCGGTGTGGCCAAACCCAGTTGCCTGGTTTCCCATTCCCGTGCAAGGACCCATGGCCCGCACGGTCAAGGATGTGGCCTTGATGTTAAGTGTCATTGCCGGCCCTCACCCCTGCTCGCCCATCTCCATTGCCGAACCGGGCAGTTTGTTCGCGCACCCCCTGGATCGCGATTTTAAGGACGTGCGCATCGCCTGGAGCAAAGACCTGGGTGAACTGCCGGTGGACCCCCGGGTTACCCGGGCGCTGGACGATCAGCGAGGTGTGTTCGAGGATTTAGGTTGCATCGTGGAAGAAGATCAGCCGGACTTTGCCGATGCCGATGAAATTTTTAAGGTTTGGCGGGCCTGGCGTTTTGAGTTGGCTTACACTGAATTATTGAAGACCCGCCGTGATCTTATGAAAGACTCCGTGGTCTGGAATATCGAGCAGGGCCAAAAACTCAGCGGGCCCCAGCTTGGCCGGGCTGAAGTCAAACGCACCGAACTTTACCATCGGGTGCGGGAGTTCATGAAAACCCATGAATTTCTGATATGTCCCGTCAATCAGGTGCCGCCCTTCGACATAAACCGGCCCTGGGTGGAGGAAATCAACGGCGTCAAGATGACGACCTACATTGACTGGATGAAAAGCTGCTACTATATCACCGTCACCGGCTTGCCCGCTATTTCCGTACCTTGCGGGTTTACGCCGGAAGGGCTGCCGGTCGGCATCCAGATTGTCGGACGATACAATAACGATTTCGGTGTTCTCCAGCTAGCTTACGCATTTGAAAAGGCCACCGAAATGTGGCGCCGCCGCCCGCCGGTCCTGAATTAACGAATATGCTGTGCAATTGCGGCCCGAAAAGTGACGATAATGAAAAATTTTCCCAATTTTGTGAAGTTTTTTTCCTATGTTACATAATTTCCTCATTCTAGCGGCTTGCTGAAACACGCTGCCAAGGATAGTCGACCTAAGCGGACTTGTCTGTATTACTCTGAAATTAATATTAAAAATTATGAAATCGCTACTTTAATTTTATCGGCCGCAAGGAACATCCACAATGGCATGAAACCTGCAAAGTTTTTCCGTTTTAGTATGATTGCAGTATGCGACCTTCGGATCTCATTTTCAATCGACTCTTAAATTCGGTATCGGCAATGGAAATAAATAGCGACGATATATTAGAGCAGCAGGCCTCTCTGGATAATGAGGGCAGACGGTCCGGGAGTGACCGCCGGAATTTCTCTTACACTTTGCATATCCCTGAGCGAAGAAAAGGCGGAGATCGCCGCCGCGGTGATAACCGTCGGAAATTCCGCCGGACCCTCCAAGCTGGCACCATATCAGAATAAAACCACTCTATAACCTAAGGGCTCACCCAATTTAGGCCCTTAGCGGCCTTTTTCTGACAACATGTTGTCAGAGCAAATAAAGATCTCAGGTCGCCTCGGCCTCCGGCCCATAGGGCATAAGACCTACGCCCCGGTGGGAGAGCGATACAACAAATCTTCAATATTCAATTCCCCGATAAATCCGGATTTACGCTTTGCTGCAACCCCGTGAGCGGGATCTCCGCTTCGCTGCGACCGGCTAAGCTTGTCCGGGTTGGGTGTTAGCTACCTCTATACCCCTCTCAAAGAAAAAACACCTCGCCGTACACCGAAAATTGAAATTTTTACTTGCCGTTGGGCACCGGGTGAAATATGCTCTTTGGATACAGAACAAACATATGCCTGAAGTGATCTGAATTGCCTAAAATTGAGGTTTCGATAACTGCAAAAAACTTTCAAATTTTAAAGATCCGGCCAATATATCGCCAACGATCCGGAGACGCTTTGAATGCGGGATAAAAATCAGAAGATAAATAAAAAAACACTCAGGGTCCATATTTGGGATCACATGGTTTTGATCGGAATCGGTTTGGCCCTCTTTTATACGGTTTTTGAATCTATTCTGTATATCTTTTTGTCCTATGATGTCGATTTTTTTCAACGTTTGCTCGGGCCCGATATGAGTGCAATTTGGAGCCGCATCGCCATTTTATGCCTTTTCCTGATCTTTGGTTCCCACGCCCAGTTTACCATCAATCAACGTTCCGCAGCCGAAGCCGCACTTCGGGAGAGTGAAGAAAAGTTTCGCAAAATTATTGAAACTGCACCTGACGGATATTATGAGGTCGACATGGATGGTAATTTTACATTCTTCAACGATTCCATGTGCAAGATTCTCGGCTATACCCGCAATGAATTGTCAGCGATGAACCAACGCAAATCGATGGATGAGACCAATTGGCGCAAACTGACCTATATCTTCAACAAAGTGATTGAAAGCGGGGTGCCCACGAAATCAGTAGACTGGGTCCTTACCAACAAAGATGGGTCGAAAAGATTTGTAGAATCGTCCGTATCGTTGATAAACAACCCAAAAGGTGAGTCCACCGGTTTTGGCGTATTCGTAAGAGATGCTACCCAGCGCCAACGGGCCGAAGCTTTATACCGGGAAAAACTGGCCGCCGAAGCCGCCAGTCACAGCAAAAGTGAATTTCTGGCCAGCATGAGCCACGAAATCCGGACACCGTTAAACGCCATCATCGGTCTGGTAGAATTGATGCTCAGTTCTGATTTGCCCCCGGACCAGAGAGATGATCTGGATGTGGTCAAGTCGTCGGCCTATTCTTTACTTTCCATTATCAACAACATTCTTGATTTTTCAAAAATTGAGGCCGGCAAGCTGGAATTCGAGCAAACCCCTTTCAGTCTCAGACATTTTCTGGATGAGTCAATGAAAATCATGGGCATCAAATCCCACGAAAAAGGCATCGAACTGGCCTATCGTATTGCGCCGGGTGTTCCGGACCGTTTGCTGGGCGACGCTGCGCGCCTGCGCCAGGTTCTGCTCAATCTGGTCGACAATGCCATTAAATTTACGAACGATGGCGAGGTGATCGTCTATGTTGCCACTCAATCTAAAACGAAATCCGAAGTATTCCTGCATATCTCTGTAGTTGACACCGGCATCGGGATCCCGGTGGATAGGCAGCGCAGTATTTTTGGTGCCTATAACCAGGCCGACGTCACAATCGTGGGCCGCTACGGGGGCAGCGGACTGGGACTTGCGGTTTCAGCTCAACTGGTAAATCTAATGGGCGGCAGGATCAAGATCAAAAGTCAGCCCGGCCACGGCAGCCGGTTTCGTTTCACTGCTCGTTTTATCCGGCAGCAGGACCGTGAAGATCGTCAAAATGACGCATCTCCTTCCGAGCTGACCGGTTTAAAAGTCCTGGTGGTCGACAATAACCGTTCCAGCCGCAAAATTCTCCGAGAAATTTTGGCGATCCATAATATGGACCCCGTGACGG
>JBAVYC010001223.1:0-1957 GCA_049698595.1 Desulfobacterales bacterium
CGGACCGCATGTCTCCGTGGCAGCGGAAGATTTTTTAAACAAATCAGAATTTCAGGTGGCCTGTATTGGCGAAGGCGTTGAGACGTTATCAGAAATAGCACTACGGGTGTCTATCGTCGGAAATCCCGATTTTTCGATCATCGAAGGCATAACTTTCAAACACGGCAACGGCCGTGTTTATTCCAATCCGTTGCGTGTGCCATTGCTTGCGCTGGATGAATATCCGTTTCCGTCCGACAGTTTAGAATTCTTCCGGGGCCCTGCAGAGGATTTGGAAGAAAATCGAAACCAACTCATTTACATTCTGTCCGGGTACGGCTGCCCGCAGGATTGTATATTTTGTGCTCAGCGAAGCATTCACGGTCGAAAAATCAGAGAACGTAGTGCCGAAAATATTATAGCAGAAATAAGTTGCCTGTTTGCCAGGGGATTTCGAAAATTTGCGTTTGTCCAGGAAACTTTTTTAAATCGTAAAAAAAGAATTGATACCTTTTGCCGCTTGATCGAAGATGCCGGCATGCAGATCGAATGGACCGCTGAAGCCAGAGCCGATCAATTGGATTATGAGCAGTTAAAACGCATGCAGGCTGCCGGTTTGCATTTTATTCAAATTGGGGTCGAGTCCGGCGATCCGGTTTTATTGAAAAAATTAGGGAAGGGAATTGATCTCGATCAGATCATTCAACTTCGGGATTGGTGCAGCCGGCTTAAGATTAACACCGCCTTCTATCTGCTGGTTGGTCTTCCCGGTCAGGACTGGCAGAGCCTATTGCGTTCCGCTCTTTTTATGATGGATCACCCCCCCTACAATCGTATCACTAAACACGCCGCGGTCTCAATCGCTGTGCCGTACCCCGGAACTAAAATACGACAGGAGCAAACCGTCAGGTTAGTCGATATAAAAAAGACGAAGATGAGTTGGCCGCAGCGAAACCCTGAAGTTGCCACAAATGAGGCCGGCGAGTTTGTGGGCAAAAATTTTACCGAAACCGATGATCTGACCGCGGATGAGATTTTGGAGGCCTGGATATATCTGGACGATTTTTGCCATTTTTTATTACATGCCATTGATCCGGATCAAAAAAATAGCGCAGATAAAGACAAGTCCTTGGATTATGCCGGCCGGATGTTGTATATGATCCAACGCCGAACCATACGTGATCTCATCGTTCGGGCGCAATCCCATTATACTGCTGCCAAGCGAAAGGCCGCTTATCAAGAGATCGTTCAAAACGACGAAGACATCGAAAAGCATTTTAGAGATGTAACCATCAGCAATGAACCGGCGATGGACGTTTTTATGCGGTTTCTGGCGGCCGTTCAGTTTTCAAACGGATTTGACACGATGAAATGGCTAAATATCGGTAATCGGATAAAATGGATGAAAATTTGCGCGCTGCTATGGCATCTAAAGGGGAGAAAAATTAATGTTTTTCGATTTGATATTGATGATCAGAAAACAGGGCTCGATTTGAATAGACGCCTGCAGGCCCTGGATGAGTTACAGTTAAACAGATACCTGGCTCAAATCGATGGCGGTGCCTCTCTGGAATCACTACCCTATATCAGCATCACCAATCAGTATGTATCCGCTTTAGGGTTTACATTTTGTAGCCAAGAGGATAAGGGAATCCTCTCTAATATTTTTTAAGGCTTATGGCATCCAACGGAATAATGCACCTGGTTCTTACCCCAACATTATTGGAGATGACTCAATAAGACAATCGGAATTCCACTATGATACGCAACCGAAATATACTGACGCTGTCTTCGTTTACAGCGATGTTTTTTCTGGGCGTGGGGTCGGCGGTTATCGGGGCGGCATCACGCAATATCGGGCTTTCGCCTGATCAGATCGGGCTGCTCCTTGGTAGCCAGAACATCGGTTTTATTTTGGCTGTCATCACAGTCGGAACGTTGGCCGACAGCACGGACAAGGCCAGACTCATGTTTGCAG
>JBAVYC010001224.1:0-6861 GCA_049698595.1 Desulfobacterales bacterium
TTCATTAACAGGACCGATATCTGTCTGTCAAGAAAAAAATAATCTTATTTAAATAAAAGAAGAAAAATATTTTAATAAAATATTTCAATATATTAAGAAATTTTATTTATTTATTTTTTTAAAAAATTAGATCGAGAAATATCTGAGAAAGATTAATATAAAAAAATGAATATAAATTCAATTATCAATAGCAGGAATCTTCGGGAGTAGAAATGGAATAGTGGCACAATCGAATGCTGGAATATAGGGTACCTTCACGTGCTCCATCTGGCTGAAAATAGGCTACTTAAACTGTCGGTGGTGACATGAAATTTTGCATCTTTTAGGCTGTGCGGCCAGGGATCCGCTTAAGGTGAATCAGCCACCGGCATCGGGTAATTCGCTTTAAACTTGTTTTCCGGTTTAGGGCTTCAAAATTAAGGTATTGTGGTTATGGGCTTTGATCGCCGCATCACTGAACCACCAGTAGAGCTTGCTGCCGTTGATAAAAGACTCAATCTGATCCTTGCTGTGTTTGTCAAAAAGGCGGCCGGATACGCCGCCGGGCAGCACGGCCAGGACCTTATCGGGATCACCCAGATCTGCGACCATGCGCAGTGAAGCGAAGACCGTCACATCAAAAGGATCATTAAACCCATAGATGCCTCTGCCCAGTGTTTCGCCGGAACCCAGGGCCGGGTGAGACCCGCCGCCCACCAGGCCCTTGCCGAAGCCTTCACGCCGGACAGGGCTGACAAATTCGATACGATGTACTTTTTCCCACAGCCACTTAGCCGGATCCTTGCCCAGTCTCGATTCGAGATCGGCAGCTGCCGCCAGCGCCGCCTGGTGGAAAAGATCGTCCCTGGATTCTTTGATATCGGCAGTTTTGACATTGTCAAACCAGGCTGAATTGCCTTCGGCAACCATCTTGCCCAGTCTTTCCTGCCAGAAATACCAGTTGTCCAGCATCGTTTTTGCCAGATCCTCACCGAGATCATCTGCAAACACCAGCAAAGCGAATTGCCGGTAGACGGCCTGAAAGATAGTGGGTGCCGACTTGTCGGGATCGTCATGGTAGTCCCACCGAGATAAAATTTCTCCCAGCCGCCGGGTGTCCTCATAGGCCACAAGCGCCCGGGCCATCAGCGGGGCAATGGATTTGGCCATCAGATTGAAGGTATCCCGCTGAAACTGCCAGTGATCATCAACGGTTTTAGTGCCTTGCGAATCCAACAGCTGTTTCAACCTGCTATAACGGTAAGAGGAGGCCAGGTGAGACGAGTAGTAATAGGGAAAATCATTGGGGATTGTATTATGATTGCAGGTGCCAACCCAGCCTCTTTCGGGGTTATGCACCTGGGGCATCTCGTCAAACGGGACCCAGCCGGTCCAATTGTCCTCGCTGTCGGTGATCGCAAACGGAACGGTACCATCGCCCCTCGACCGTATCGGAAGATGGCCGGATACCTGCCATCCAATGTTCCCTTCGGTGTCGGCAAATGTGAAGTTGAGCATGAGATAATCTATTTGTTTAATCGCTTCACGGACCTCCGCAACCGATGTCGCTTGCATTAATTGCTTGAGCCCCATTTTCATTCCCATATTTTCAACCAGTGACCATCGCAGACTGAGCACTTTGTCGGTTTTTAAATTCGAAAATATGCCGGAAATAACCGGACCTCTTTTTGTGAGTCTTATTTTTATCTTTTGTTCCTTAAATCCCCCGGCAGCTTTTTTATCCTTTATGGTAAGGATTTCTTCAATTACGTTAAACGGTATGGATTGATCGCCCTCCAAATAGTGACCAGGATCTTGCGGGTCGATGGTTTCGACATAGAGATCCTGGGTGTCACCATAGGCGTTGGTAATGCCTAAGGCCACATGTGCATTCCTGAAAACAATCATTCCAGGAAGACCTGCAGGGCTAACGCCCACCACTCTTGATTGGGGAGTGATAAGGCCGCAGGGATAAAACGGTCCCGGCAAAATCCGGGCATCCAGATGGGGGTCATTGGCCACAATGGGCTTGCCGCCGGGAGAATGATTGGCATCCACCGCCCAGTTATTACTGCCGATCTCAAGTAAACGATCCGCCAGATAGCCCATGGTTTGTTTATCCGTCACGAGGCCGAGTCGAACCGGTTCATCTATCTTTGGCGGTTTCTTTGACAATTCTGTCGCTGGATCGTCCGGATTGATGTTCAGCGGGAAAATCTCCCCGGCTCTTTCTGGCCCTAATCTTTCGACCAGCATCTGGGCGATGATCTCGGTGTCCAGGTTCGCTGAAGTACCCCAGCTCATGTAGTAAACAATTGCCAGCGAGTCAGCAATCGACCACGGCGTCGGCTTGATGCCGGCGAGTTTGAATTCCAGATGGTGGCTTTCCGGGCGGGTTTTGATGTAGGCATTGACGCCGTCGATGTATTTTTGAAAAAATCGCCGGGATTCAGGATCCAGTAATTGGGCCTTGTTTTGAGCGTGGCGATAAAAACCGATGGTTCGCATGCGCGTATCGAGGGCCACGGCTTCCTCCCCGGCAAGCTCGGACATCCTGCCGGCCGCAAACATCCGGGTCAGCTCCATATTGAACAGCCTGTCCTGGGCGGCGACAAACCCCTGGGCCATCAGCGCATCTTCCAGACTGACGGCATAGATGTAGGCCATTCCTTTTTCATCGCGCATGACCGTCACGGGTTCTGCCAGGCCGACAAGCCGCAGATTTCCTTGTTTCTGATAGCTGTTCAGACCGGAACAGCCCCAGATAAACAGGACGACCGCCATCAGGCACTTCCGGTTCCAACCTCTTTTAGCTCCCATCAGCCATCTCCCTGAAAAAAATGATAACTCATTAAAATATTTTGGAATTCCTGCAATTTCTCGACAGGTTGGGCCAGGCCCATTGCTTGTTCCCGAAAGCATCGTTAATCTTCAAGTTTTTAAGAACTTAGCCGATATTACCTCTGAATGCCAAATCCGGTCACACTGGAATTAAAATTAGTCATTTAAAAAATAAAGGAATGCTAAGATGAAACAGAGAATCAAGCAGTACCTTCTCATCGGTCTGGCAGCAACTGTCTTCTATTTTATTTTAGACAATCATTATATTGTTGATGGACGCGATATCTACCTGCTAAAAAAGACATCGCTGCATTTGCATGAAACTTTTGTCAGCATCAGCAACGAAAGACCGGAAACCGTTTTAAGAAACGACATATTGCGGGAAGCGGGTATTGGAGATCTTTTCGTCGAGCTGGAAATGATGTCTGAAGAAGAAAAGAACCTGCTGATAAGTAGATACGACGCTGAAGAGTAAATCCGACTCTTTCGCGGGCGCCCTACCCGGCAAGTTCTCGCTTTCATCGCCACGAACGGCTGTTTCTGCCCCCCCCAACACAGAGCAACTGGCAATCAGCGAACGCAACCGTATCCCGGATTATTCAATCAGTTGCTCCGATCGCCTTGAGTTCCAGCGTTATCGGCCTTTCCTCCTCACTTTTCCCGGTAAAGCGAATAGGGCCGGGGCGTCTGTAGTGGTCATCGCCCGGCACGGCCGCCAGCCATTTCCCGCGTTGGGCCTTTACAACCCGAAAAGCGATGGAATCCACATCCACAATACTTTTTTCGATCACCAAGGCCAGTTTTCCTTTGCGTTCTTCAAGGTGCATCAGCGGTGCAATCGGGATCCCGATCGGTTTCCAGCTGGAAAAATCCATATCCAGGTTTTTTATAGCCGCCATCTGACCGGTGGCCCCGTTGGCAATCAGGCTGAAGACTGTGAGCCCCAGATTATAGGTGTAAATACAATCAAAGCGCGTGGGATCGTTTCCCCTGCCGTCATAGCCGTAAAAATGAACCTGGGTTTTAAAGCTCGGCATTGATTTTTTAAATACGATTTCAACAGCTGCCGGAATTTTCTTGCCGGTTTTTATCAATCCTGCATTTTTCAGCGCCTGATTCAGGGTTTTGATGGAAATTATACCGGGTTTCACCAGCAGGTATTCATCTATCCCGAAATTTTTAAAGAGCACCGGTCCGTAGCGATCCGGATCGAGCCCGGCGTTATCCAGCTTCTTTCGAAAATAGTCTTTTTGAATGCCGATCTTATAGCGGCCCTCTTCCTTTAAAATATTTAAATAATCTTTGACCAGACCCAGCAGGACTTTTTCGGTTTCCACTTGAGAAAATTGAAAATTGCCATGGCTGTCTCTTTCCATCAGCAACCCTTCCTGGAAAAAGGCCGGAATATCATTGAAAAGATCATCATCGCGGGTATGCCAGAGTCTAAAGGAAGTATCTTCCCGGGAACGCTGGGCGAGCCGGCGCAAATACGCCAGTTTGTCTTCAAGCAGCAGGAAGGTGGAATGAAAATCTTTGTCGTGGGTACGATTGTATTCAGCAATAATGGTGTTCAATTTGATGATAAAAACCTGAATCTCATTAATAAATTCCAGTACACCTTCAGGGATGACAAGAACGCCGTAATTTTTCCCCAGCGCAGCCCTGCTGACGATGGCCTCACAGATAATCCGCGAGAGATGGCGCAGGGTCATGCCATAAGCATTATAGTCCTTGGTGTTGTCCGCTTGGGCTTTCTCAAGTCTGGCTTGATCCGTATAATCCGCCAGATCTTCTCCGATAAGGGTCATGTTGGCATGGGTCTGCAGCGCAACTTCCAACGCCAGGTGACTGGCCACTCTGCCCATCACTTTGCAGATATGCCAGTACTTAATATCCGAACTGCTGTCCGTACACAGGTTGCCGATGGCGGTGGCGAAAGCACGGGCAGCCGTGTGAAACCCGAAGGACATGGCGCACAGCACATTCCCCTCGACATCTCTGACCTGAATATCGCCGTCAATGGTTTTGGGGACTCCCAGAATCTGAACGCCGTCTGCCATCATTTCCTGGGCCAGAAAAGCGGCATTGGTGTTGGAGTCATCTCCACCGACGACCACCAGTGCGTCCAGGTCGAGGCGCCGGCAGGTTTCCCGGGACAGCGCCATCTTCTCACTGCTGTCGATCTTGGTTCGGCCGGTCTTAATCATGGTAAAGCCGCCCAGGTTTCGATACCTGTTTACCAGATCATCACTAAGCTCGACGGCTTCATTTTCAATAATCCCGTCAGGCCCGACCAGAAATCCGTAAACCTTCGACGCCGGGTTGGCTTTTTTAGCGGCGTCAAACAAACCGGCAATCACATTATGCCCGCCCGGTGCCGGCCCGCCGGAGAAGACGATGCCGATATTTCGTTTTTTCCCATATTGCCGGGCGACCTCATCATCCACCGATTCTTTGCCTTCGACCAGCTGGACCTTATTGGCGATGATATCCGGCAGCAGTTTTTCGGCTTGCCTGTCCAGCTCAAATCGATACCGGTCGGTTTCCTGCAAAATCGTATAAGGATTTGAAAATACCTCACATTGCAGGGGTGAATATGCTCTTCTTTCGAGCATTTCGGCGTTGATATCGTCGGTGGCTTTTTTGACCGTGGGATGGTTTAATATTTCTTCCAAACTGATGGCTGGTTTCCCGGGCATGTCATCCTCCGTCTCTGATTGATGGTTCGGAATTTCTATTTCGGCTCTATTCATACCTGTCCGATGCTCATAAAGTCAAGATGATTCAGGCTAAAAGAACTCTTTACAATAATCCCATTATGATATACAAGAAAGACGCTAAATCTGCGTCTGGCTATCGATCGGGTGTTCGGCCGCCACGGCCGTAACTACCTTTGGATCATCTTCACAATAATAAGGAGGTAATACATGAAAAAAGGATTGGTATCGGGATTAATTATGCTGACAGTAATTGGGTTTCTTTTGGCGACATCCGCATTTGGTGGGGATATCGAACTGGCAAAAAAATCCACCCTTGAACAAATTATGAAAAGAGGAGAACTTCGCGTTGGGTTTGAGTCCGGATACGTCCCGTTTGAAATGACCAACAAAAAAGGGGAGTTTATCGGGTTTGACATGGATTTCGGCCGACGGCTGGCAAAATCGATGGGCGTTAAATTCGTGCCGATCAACACGGCCTGGGACGGCATCATTCCGGCCCTGATGACCGGCAAATTCGATATCATCATGGGGGGCATGACCATCACCCAGGAAAGAAATCTCAAAGTGAACTTTGCCGAACCTTACATTGTCGTGGGCCAGACTATCCTTTTAAACAAGAAACTTAAAGATCAGGTGATATCTTACAAGGACCTCAACAACCCCAAATATATCGTCACCTCCCGCATGGGCACCACCGGCGAGCAGGCCATTAAAAATTATATTCCCAAAGCCACCTACAAAGGGTTTGAATCAGAAGCCGAAGCGGGCCTGGAAGTTATCAACGGCAAAGCGGATGCCCTCGTATATGATCTGCCCTTCTGCGGATTCCTTTATGGCAGCCAGGGCAAAGACAAGACCATATTCCTGAGCGACCCCTTCACCTATGAACCCCTGGCCTGGGCCATTAACAAGGGTGATCCGGACTTTCTAAACTATCTTAACAATTTCTTAAGACAGACCAAGGGTGACGGCTTCTATGACAGAATGTACAAAAAATGGATCACCGGCACAAAATGGAAAGGGGAACTTGAGTAATCCATCAGATTAGACCCGCTTTTCAACCTGAGCAGGCCGGCTTGTGTGTCTATAAAAGACCGGGCCGGCCTTTTTATTCTAACACTGAAGGCATAGTCCTCTGACCCGGATTAGAGATAACCGGCTTTACCATAATTGAATACCATGGGGTACTGGAATAGTGGAATATTGGCCTCCGGCTCGGAGAGAATATGGGATTTAGCCTAATGAGACCTTCTTTTTTTAGAAGATATCACTCATCGGAGCTTAAAATCAGGTAATTATCCGCTTTTCATACCCAATATTC
>JBAVYC010001225.1:0-2337 GCA_049698595.1 Desulfobacterales bacterium
ATTCTGCGGTTCGCTGTTCGACCTCGCGGAATCCCATATAAGGCCCTACTTGCAAGATGACGTTTCATATAAATTATTTTGTTTCTTTTGCTTCCTGCGGAAGAATTTTCGGCATGATCACTCTGAAATGCGTACCCTGACCGAGGGTGGAATCCACCTCAACCATTCCCCCGTGCTGCTGGATAATATTTCTGGTGATGAACAAGCCCAACCCGGTGCCTTTCTTTCCTTTTGAAGAGTAAAACAAATTGAAAATGTTGTCTCGAATTTCATCATCCATACCGATACCATTGTCCCGGATATCGAATATGATGTTCTCTTTATCCTGGTCGACGCCAAAAATAATACGATGGGGTCTTCCCGACGGATCTTCAGTACAGGCTTCAATGGCATTTTCGATGATATTGGTCAATGCGGTGGCAGCCACCTCGGCATCAATTTCAAAATCTCCTAAAGATGTGCTGATTATCTGTTCAAACTCGATCGGCTGATTCTGAAACCTGGATTGCACCGTGGCGACCAGATCTTCGGCAAATCGGCGCACGTCGATCCGTTTCCAATCCAGGGCCCTATCTTTGGCATAATAAAGAATATTCAGCACCATATCCCGAATTCTATCGACCATTCGCCGGACGACTTTAAGACCTTCTTCAGTCCTGCTCGGCTCATTTTTTGAGAGACCGGAGTTGAGTAAGTACAACCCGCCATCCAGGCCGGTTAAAATCCCTTTGATACCATGTGATATCGAGCTGACCGCCAATCCCAGGGAGGATAATCGATCCTCGAGTTGACGAATTTCTGTGATGTTGGTGGACATTTCCATGACCTGCTCGATCCGGCCGGCGGTATTAAAGATCGGTGCCGTGTTGATGAGAACATTGTACTGTTCTCCGGTTTTGGCGGTGACAATCATCTCCGACTGGTGGGATTGACCGTCTTGAAAGGTTTTTGCCACCGGACAATTTTCACACGGCTCGTTACGATGCTTGTAGACTTGGTAGCAATGGGTACCGGCGTCCTCGCCGAAATCTTCTTTGAACCGCCTGTTGGAAGCGGCAATTTTAAATGTCGGCGCCTGGACCGTAATATAACAGGGAACTTCATCAAACAGTTGCTGATACTTTTGCTGGGTTGTCCGCAATTCTTCCTGCAGACGCTCCATCTCCGAAATATCTGCGGATATCTCAAGCACAAGCTCAAGATCCCCCCGGCTGTTATGGATGGGAGCCGTATGAACCATCACCGACGATCGGTTTCCGTTTAGATACCGAACGGTCGCTTTGCTGCGTCGACCCCGGCCGCTATCAAAAGTCTTTGCCACCGGGCAGGTGGTACGATCGTCATCTTCGCCCTGGTATACTTCCCAGCTGCCGGCGCCGACCAGATCTCCCAATCGCTCTTTGTAAAGTTGATTGGTCGCAACGATCTTCAGTTCCCGGTTGTGGATGGCAACAAAGCATGGCATTTCGTTAAAATAGTGAATGCCGCCGCCAAAATCACCGGCCATATCGTGGATGGCGGAAGATAACCCTTCCACGACCTGGCCTACGGCCGCCAGTCTTTCAACCTCGACCAGCCTGGCCGATTGCTTTCTGACCAGTTGCTCAAGATTTTCAGTGTGTTCCCTGAGCTGGCGACGCATGTCGATTCTTTCATGGGCTCTTTTTAAAGCGATTTCCAGGACATCGTCATTGATGGGTTTGGTGACGAAATCAGTGGCTTCGTGTTTGAGGCTTCGAATGGCCAGTTCCATATCTCCGTGACCCGTAATCATGATGACTTCGGTGTCCGGATCTTCCTGCTTGATTTTCTGCAGGAGTTCAATACCGTCCATACCCGGCATTTTGATATCGGTCAGAACAATTTGAGGTTTGGTTCGCTGAAAAATTTCGAAGGCCGCTTCACCGTCTTCGGCGGTCAGCACCTCATAGCCGCTGTCTGCCAGCGATATGCCGAGGACCTTGCGAATGCCTGCTTCGTCATCCGCCAGCAGTATTTTTTCGTTCATGACGTCAGCCCTCAGTGCGAGGTGTAGAAGTTTTGGTAAAATTTAGAATTGACGATTGAATAAGTATCTGGATTTTCAACGAGATCTATTTATTCACCGCAAAGGCGCAAAGAACGCAAAGGTTTAATTATTTCGTAAATCTCATTGCCAGGGCAACTATGTTTGTAACATATGTAAAACTCAAATTACAGGTTTCAGGTGCCAACGCCGCCGCTGGCCTGAAGATCGGCCAGTGGCGGCGTTGATACCTGAAACCTGACAACTGCATTACCCTATAATTTTCTTGGCAAGTTCCAGCAACTTTTCATGATCCAACGGCTTTTCCATAT
>JBAVYC010001226.1:0-2876 GCA_049698595.1 Desulfobacterales bacterium
TCATTCTGTTTATTTGCCGGCTTAATAGTTGCCAAACTAAATTTGAATACCAAATATTGAAAAATCTATTCCCATAAGAAAATAGATTGTAGAACTGAAATTACAAGGGCAAAACGCTTTCTACTAAAATGATAGAATACCTCAAATCTTCAATCTTCAATCCTCACACCGGGTGCAGACCGGCGAAACCCAGTCCATCGGTTTCTTCAAAGCCGCACATGACGTTCATGGCGTGAACCGCCTGACCGGCTGCGCCCTTCATGAGGTTGTCGATGGCGGAAATCACCACCAGCCGGGTGCCGGCAAGCTCGAAACCGATATCGCAGTAATTGGTGCCGACGAGGATTTTGGGCTCCGGAAACCGATAAATACCCTGTTTTTCTTTTACAATTCTGATAAAGGGTTCTTGACCGTAAACCTGACGGTAGGTTTGCCAGATATCCTTTTCAGTTGTACCTTCAGCCACAAAAAGATGAGCCGTCACGAGAATACCCCGGACCATCTCAATGGAGGTGGCTGAGAAATGGACCGGATGCCCCAGCTCCTGCTCCATCTCGGCAATATGGCGGTGTCCGGTCGGCTTGTAAGAGCGAACACAACCGCTTCTTTCGGGATGGTGGGAAGCTTCGCTGGCACTGTTGCCGCCTTCGGAAGAACCGCACTTGGCTTCCGCAATCACCGGGTGGGCGGTATCCACGACTCCCTGCTTGAACAGGGGCCACAGCGGCAGAATGGTGGCCGTCGCATTACAACCGGCACCGCTGATATATCTGGCTTGTTTCATTTCCGTCCGGTGCAGTTCAACATTTCCGTAAACAAATTCTCCGAGTTTATTCGGTTGGGCATGCTCCAGACCGTACCAATTGCGGTATGCCGCAGGATCTTTAAGTCTAAAATCAGCCGACAGATCGATGATCCGGTCAGCCACGGAACTGAATTCTTCAAATTTCTGCATGCAGCGGGAATGGGGCAGGGCGGTAAGCAACAAATCCACTTTTTCTAAATCCTGCAGGCTGCAAAATTTCAGCGTCGTCTGCTTTCGAAGATTGGGATGCAGACGGCTGACCGGCTTGCCTGCAAATCTTTCCGAAGTGCACTGATGAACCTCAACTTGAGGGTGCTGTAGCAGCAAGCGCAGCAGTTCACCTCCGCCATAGCCGGATGCGCCGACAATACTTACTTTCATTTGCGTCCTACCTCCAGTACGTAATCCACAATTTTTCCCGGGATGTTGACCCCGGTGACATCGATGCTGTTTCTGAATTCCATGGTGTAATTGACCTCGTTTACCGAGAATCCCTGGTCGGTTTCAAAGACATCGGCGGCCACCACGCCGCCGCCGCAGGCTTTGGCGGCCTGCACAGATATTTCACTCAGTTCGTCGGTGATGGGGCAATTTGTGGTCGTGCCACCCCGGGCCGTGTTCGTAATCCAGTGATCTGCATGCCGGTAGATGGCTGCAATGCACTTGTCCCCCACAACGAAGCTGCGGATATCCTTGCCTTTTTTATCGACATATTCCTGGATGTAAAATATGGAATGGTGATAGCTCCCCAGGATCTGTTTGTGCTCCAGGATGGCTTCGGCTGCATCGCGGTCATTTACTTTGGAAATCAGCCGCCCCCAGGATCCCGTGGTGGGCTTGATCACGCAGGGGTATCCAAGCCGGTCCATGGCCTCCAGCGCCGACTCCGGGGTGAATGCCAGAAAACAGCGGGGCGTTGGAATGCCGGCGTTTATCAGGGCCTGGGTGGTGAGAAACTTGCTGCCGCAGGTTTCCGCCACTTCGGGGGTGTTGACGGTCGGCACACCGTGGTCCTGGAAGATTTTAAGGGTGTGCAGTGCCCGGGAGTGGTTGACACTGCGCTCGAGCAGGACATCGATGTCAAAGCTGTTTTTATGGAGATCAAAGAACTGCCGCCGGTCGTCTATTTTGACCAGTTCGACATCCTTGTGATTCCTGAGTTCTGCCAAAAGTAACTTTTCCTCTTTTCTGATGATGGAATGTAAAAAACCGACTTTCATTTTATTCTCCGTTAAGAATTGACCCGAGGCGGATTTTAACCCCGAAAACACCCTTGGTTATTTAATCTTATTTATTAAGTATTAGGCATAACTACTCATAAATATTTAATTAATAGTTGTGCATATTGAGATTTTAAAACTTTTAAATGTATGCAATGTCCGATGTCAACCTGGTTGTTGTTCACCCTCCGGTTTTTGCAGCCTGAGGGCAAGTAGAAACTCTATTATCTATCGAACCGGAATCCATTATTCAAGCAAAAAAAATCCATCCCGCCCTCGGCAACGCGGTGGCGGGATGGAAATCAGAAAATGGGTGCGTGGAAGCGTGTCGCCTCCCGGGCATACTTACTCGCCCCAGTCTTCCTCCTCCTGGGGTGCTTCCTGGAGACTGTCTTTACCGGTCACTTCGAGTTCGGAACCGCAGTCATCGCAGGCAATGATTTCCCCTTCTTCGGTATCGGCAGCCAGGGCAATATCGGCTCCACAAACAGGACATTCCGCCATCTTTCACCTCCGTTAATTTATTTTGTCGCCTCAAGGTGCGTTTTTAAAGCCGGTATATTAGGGTATTGTGGCCCTTTTGTCAAAATGAATTTGTACGCTAAAAAATTACCACACTGGGAATGGTAATTTTTATCGTATAAATTTATGTGGGAGAAAATTTTCGAGCCTTAAAAGCTATTTTGATACGAGCTGTCTGTGGTTTTTCAACCCAGAACGTTGAACCCTGAACCTCTTAACCTAATTTTTATTTATGTTTCCTTGCGGCGCTGCTCCTCGCTGCGGATTTCCCGCCGTAACAGCTTGCCGACCTTGGACTTCGGCAGCATGTCCCTGAACTCGATATACTG
>JBAVYC010001227.1:0-3301 GCA_049698595.1 Desulfobacterales bacterium
TTTAATTCCTTTTGGATGACGACGTGAATTATATGTATTTCATTAATAACGTCTTTGATGACTTTTAAATCTTCCACGGCTGTCAGGCTGGCAGGAGACCAATCTATTGCCAGCAGAGGCTTTTCAAACGGTTTTTCAATAGATATGGTTGTCTCCGACAGTTGTTTGTATACCAGCACGGGGGTTGCCGCCCGGCGCAGCAATTCGGTAACATCCGAGCCCGAATATAAAGTCTCGAGCACACCTTTATGCGGGCGACCAATGACAATCAGGTCGGATTCCTCTTTTTTGGCCGCCTTAATGACTTCGGAGACCATGCTGCCGACCACAATATAGACGCCGACTTCCATTCCCATTTCAAACAGATCTTCCGCCCAGTCGATAAATCGAATGTTGGCCGTTTCCCGCAAGCGGATCTCTTCTTCTTTCAGGTACCCGGCTCCGCGGTGCATGGCAACCCGATCTCGCTCAATGACATTCACAAAAACCACGTGGTTTAAGGATGCCTTGCGCAGGCTCAGCAATGATTGTAAGGCATCAAAGCCCAGCTCTTCAAATTTCGTCACAAAAAGCAGTTTTTTTATGTCCATGATTTTCGTCACTTTGCGCTTATAAGTTTCGTTCGTTTATTATCGAATCAGCCCAGAAATTTTTTAATCGTTTCAGCCAACTCATCGGGTTCCACCGGTTTTTCTAAATAAATTTCAGGTTCCGGCACTTCTTTGCCGCCAAATTCGGTCAGCGCTTTCTGGGACCTCAGAAACGTCTTCTTGGCTATTCCGGAGAGGATGATCACCTTGATATTTTTCAAAGCCTTATCGGTCTTCAATTCACGGTACAACCTGATTCCACTTTGGCGCGGCATGAGAACATCGAGGATGATCAGATCGGGCTTCTGTTCTTTGATCATATTAAGTCCTTCCTCGCCGTTGGCTGCTTCCAGTGGTGTATAGCCGTGTTCCTCCAGAACCGTTACACTGAATAATCTGACGTCAGGATCATCATCTACAACCAGCACTTTTTTGCCCATGACATATCCTCCTTGGGAGCAATTTAGATGTCTAAGAATGCCTCAAGTTAAGCTGTTCGATCAATCAAAATTTCAGCTCACTCTTCCTGTTTGTGCGGTTTCGGTTTACCGCATTTATTCAACTATGTCCACATATCGGGAATCGATTCCAAACCAATATTTCAATCATGTATCCGCCAACTACTCCCTGTAAGGCAGCCGAATGGTGAATACAGTGCCCTCGCCCAAGCGGGAATTTACCGTGATAGTCCCGCCGTGTTCTTCGATAAGTTTGCGGGTGACCATCAGGCCGAGTCCGGTGCCGCGATGGCCTTTGGTACTGAAAAACGAAGTAAATAGCTTTTTTTGAACCTCTTTATCCATGCCGGCACCGTTGTCGTTGACCTCAAATTTTATGATATTACCCGCTTCCTGGGTCGTTTTAAGCCCGACTTGCCAGGTTTTATCCGTGTTTTCATCAAACAGGCAGGCATCGACGGCATTGGACATGAGGTTTAACAAACTCTCATGAATGATGTCAGGATCCATAGACACTTCTCCAATGGCATCATCAAATTGCATAATAATTTCGACCTTGTTTTCAAGGGCTTTATCCTGCAACAACTCACAGACGTCATTTGCGATGTCGTTCGGCCGGCAGGCTTCATATTCCGGCTCGCGTTCTTTGGAATATGACAGCAAATCCATCACCAGGTTCGATGTCCGGCCGACGTTCCTTTTTATCATTTCCCAGCCTTTTTTAAGCTTTTCGGTGTCGTTTTTGGTAATTCCGATGTCGACCAGATAGCTGCCTCCCTTGAGGCCGTGCAGAATATTTTTTATGCCATGCGCCAGGCCTGCGATGGTTTGTCCGATGGCGGCCAGTCTCTCAGAGCGGACCAGCTCCTTTTCCAACCGCTTTATCTCTCTCAGATCCTGGAAAAAGGCGACCGTACCCATTTCCTCGTCTTTTTCCTGCAGAACAGTTCCCGAAAACCTGACCGGAATCGTTTGACCGTCTTTGGATGTTATCGACGTTTCTATCCAGGGGAATTCCCTTATTTCATCGGGTCCGTTTATCGTGTCACGGAACCGGGAAGCAAGCTCTGCTGGATATAGTTCCGTTACGGACATCTTGTAAATTACTTCGGATTGAGTATATCCGAAAATGTTCTCGGCTTCGGGATTAAAAATAACGATTTTCAAATCCCGGTCGGTAGCCACAATGCCGTCGTTTGAACTCCGGATGAGCTTAATTTGAAAATTGGTTTGTCTTCTTAATTCGCTAGTGGCAAAATTGATTTTTTTTTCAAGATCTATGGTATATTCCATTAACTGTCGCTTGATATCCAGCTTTTCTTTAGCTCTTTTTAGGGCTATTGAAAGAGCGTCATCCCGGACGGGCTTGTTGATGAAATCGGAAGCGCCGTATTTGAGGGCTTCAATGGTATTGTCAATATCACCGTGGCCGGTGATGATGATGACTTCCGTGTTGGGGTCAAGATTCTTTATTTTTTCTAAAACTTCAATGCCGTCCATCCCCGGCATCTTAATGTCGGTAATGACAATTTCCGGTTTATCCTTGGCGAATGCCTCCAGGCCCTCGGCGCCACTCAGCGCCGGGATAACTTCATACCCATCGGCCCTCAGCGATATCCCCAGGACTCTTACGATATCCGGCTCGTCATCAATGAGTAGTATTTTGTTCATGGTTTTTTAATATGACTATAGTTTAGTAGATATAAAAAGAGTTCTTTCCAATTTCCAAACATTTAGCAATTTCAAAGTGGCTCAAGGTGTCCGGCTCAAGGCACATGGAAAAGTCAGAATTCAGAAGCCTTGCGCTTTTTACCTTATACCTTCTGCCCTCCACCATCAACCCTATCTATTAACCGCCGGAAACATCAGTTTGAATGTCGTTCCCTTGCCTATTTCGCTGTCGATTTCAATTTTTCCGCTATAGTCTTTGACGATACCGTAGCTGATGCTGACACCCAATCCGGTGCCCTTGCCGACTTTTTTGGTTGTAAAAAAAGGCTCAAAAATTTTGTTTTTAACCTCCTCGGACATGCCGGTGCCGGTATCCGTGACGTGTACCACGACCTGATCGTTTTCAACAAACGATTTTATGGCAAGCCGCTTCGGCGAATTTTGGGAGTCGGGTTGGCTGCTTTTTTCATCCATGGCATCGATGGCATTCGATACCAGGTTGATAAATACCTGTTCCAAGCGGTTGTGTTCGGCCGTGATATCCGGAATCTCGGGATCGAGATCCAGCGACACATCAATATC
>JBAVYC010001228.1:0-1666 GCA_049698595.1 Desulfobacterales bacterium
GTATTACGCCGTTAGACAATATTTTTGATTTCCAATTTATGCGCGGAACTAGTACAGATTGGGATAAGAAATTAGCCAAACTCATACATGCATTCAAGGAAGCTGTTGATAAAGCCAAAGGCCCACCGATTCTAAATTATCCAGCAACGCGTGTTATTCCTATCGATCGTAAAATAAAGGTTGGTAATACTGTCCACACCTATCAACAGGTAGCATCATATATTGAGAAATACGATCCCCTGGCGGTGAGCACCTGCTACTGCCGACAAGAGGCAAAGCTGGTCGATGAAAATGATATTTGTGAAAAGCCGTTTGAAACATGCATGACATTTGGTATGGCAGCTCAATTTATCATCGACAGAGGCATAGGTCGCAAAATTTCAAAAGAGGAAGCCGAGGGAATTTTGAAACAAAGTGAAGAAGCCGGTTTAGTCCATTGTAGCCTAAATCGGCAGGAAATTGATTTTCTGTGTAACTGTTGCAGATGCCATTGCGTGATATTAGATACAGCACTATCACAACCTAAACCTGGCTTGAGTTTAAATTCCGGCTTTTACCCAACCTGGGATCTTGAGCTGTGCGAAGCATGTGAGACATGTATTGAAAACTGCCCGACATCGGCATTAGTAATGGGCAATGAAAATATACCGATTGTAAATTTGGATTTGTGTATCGGTTGTGGTGTCTGTGCCACGGGATGTCCTGAAGAAGCTATCGATTTGATTGAAAGGGAAGAAATCACAATACCACCAGTTGATCAGAAAGCTTTGGCAGAAGCCGTCAAAAAGGCGCATCAAGCCGGATAAATACAACTTAAAAACGTATACTGATATGCCAGATCCATTGCAAAGATTTTCAAAGCGAATCCAAATGCAAAAATGCTGGTCGTTGTCGGAAATAATCTTATTTTGAAAAGCCCGGATTGGTAGGACTATGTGCCAAACAAACACAGGTCGATTCGATAGTATTTAACGGACAGGCGCAGGAAGCTGCGTATCTTTTCAATCGGTCAGATAATTGGTAGCTCAGTTTATGATTGTGATTTCCGGGAAAGATTCAGAGGTTATGAAGGGGCGGTTGCTGTGGATTTGGATAAGCGGTTTGCCAGATGGAAATTGGGTATAGTGGAATCGATCGCCATTAAACCGGCGGAAGTGTGGGAATTGTTGGATGAGATGGTTGTGTATTAATAGAAAATTATTAAACCGTGCATCTGGATCTTAAAAAAATAGGTGTGTTGTTATTCACATAGAAAATCTGATATCAAGATTTTGGGAAATTGTTGCTCGGGGAAGAATAGTCCAACATTTTGTTCAAATTATCCGTCCTATATCAGTTTTTTTAAATAACATTTTTATATGGGTCCATACCAATAAAAATACTTCAGATTCGTTGCGTATAACAGATTTACCTTAAAACAAATGCGGAGGAAAATTCAGGGAAAAGACAATTTTGATAACCGGATCATCTTCAGGAATTGGAAGGGCAACCGCACAATATTTCTCTCAAAAAGTGTGGAATGTAGCGGCAACTATGCGAAAGCCTGAAGAAGAAAAAAATATTAAGGAACCATTTACAAAGCCGCCAATGATAATTCCAACAGAATGCGTTACCTTGTAGGCAAAGATGCTAAAATGTTCTGGACTATTCGCAGATATTTCGGGGA
>JBAVYC010001229.1:0-1905 GCA_049698595.1 Desulfobacterales bacterium
GCTAGGACCGACCTCATGTGTGGGCTGTCATCCGAGAGAGTAAAAATGCTACTTTTTGTTTCCAGTTTTGCAGGATTTAGCCATTATAAATTTTGAATTGTAAAACAAGAATCCCTGACATGGAGTGTGAAGCATATCAATAGAAATAATCAAGATTCTTCTTCGACGAAATCTGTGAATAAAAATAACTTCACTAAGGATAACGATTCGATGACGCTTCAAAACAAAATAAATTTAATCACCTATCCGGACAGCCTGGGCAACAATCTACTCGAGCTTCATTACGTGCTACGCCGCTATTTGACTCGGGCGATCGGCGGCGTTCATATTCTGCCATTTTATCCCTCCTCGGCAGACCGCGGCTTTGCACCGTTGACCTATGACGAAGTCGACCCGGCCTTTGGAACCTGGGAAGATATTGAAATGATTGGCAGAGATTTTGATTTGACATTTGACTTTATGGTAAACCACATCTCCCGCCAGTCGGGCTTTTTCCAGGATTATTTAAAGAATGGCCCGGACTCCGAATATGCGGACATGTTCCTGTCCTTTAACAAATTGAGCCCCACCGGAAAAATTAGTGAAGAGGATCTGGCCAAAGTCTACACACGCAAACCACGGCCGCCTTATACCGTCATCGAGCGTGCAGATGGATCGCGGGAAAAAATCTGGTGCACCTTTGACTACGAACAGATTGATCTGGACCTTCGTTCACCGGTCACCCAGGAAGTGGTCCGCGACTTTCTAATACGTCTTGCACGGACCAACGCCAAAATGATCCGCATGGACGCCATTGCTTATGCAACCATCCGGATTGGAACCAATTGCTTCTTTCTCGAACCGGATATCTGGGAATTACTGGAATGGCTTAAGGAATATGTAACCCCTTTTGACGCGGTGATGTTACCGGAGGTACACGAACAATATAAATACCATTTGAAATTTGCGGCCAAGGGTTATTGGACCTATGATTTTGCCCTTCCAATGCTGGTCCTGCACACCCTATATCATCATAGCAGTGAGCGATTGCGCCACTGGCTTCAAATCTGCCCGCATCAACAGTTGACCACACTTGATACGCACGACGGTATTGGTGTTATCGACGTGGAAGACCTGCTAACCCCCGAAGAAATTGAAAAAACCCTTTCCGGTTTAGATGAAAAAGGGTCTAATACACGCAAAATTTACTCCGGTCCTGAATATCAGAACCTGGATATTTACCAAGTCAACTGTACCTATTACTCGGCATTAGAGTGCAACGACGACTCGTATATCGCCGCTCGAACGATTCAATTTTTTGCGCCGGGGCTTCCTCAGGTTTACTACGTCGGTCTGCTGGCAGGAGAGAACGACATTGAGCTAGTGGAGCGCACCAAAAACGGTCGGGATATTAACCGCCACAATTACAGCTTGGATGAAATTAAAGTGGAAATTCAAAAACCCGTGGTGCAACGGTTATTGCGGTTGATGGAATTTCGCAACTCATATCCGGCTTTTAACGGCCAGTTTGTGATCGTCGAAGCACCCGATGACCAGTTGAAGCTGTCTTGGTCGCAGGCCCCTTACCATACTACTGCCAGTATTGATCTGAGGAATTACAGCGTCCAAATTGAGTATTACGACCGGGATCAGCGCAAGACAAACACATTTTCTGCATAGTATCAGATACTGTGCTGCGTGTTAATAATACAAAACAACATTTTATTTGCGGCCATTTTTGGCCTGAATTATGAATTAGACATGACAAACCAAAATTTTTTTAACAGCTAGTATTGTTTACATTCCGTGCCTGCACCTGAAATAAAGCAAATATTCAGATTGCGTAACAAAATTTAAACGGAGTATGATTTTCCCGCCCATCGAGCTACCACAATATATAGTGGTACCGCCCACTGATTGTGAAAT
>JBAVYC010001230.1:0-2177 GCA_049698595.1 Desulfobacterales bacterium
TTCCATTTAATGCCGGCAATATTTTTACCCCAGATATCCCGGCTGTAACCGGTAATCCGATTGGCTTCATATACCTTCAAGCTCTCGGATTCCCCGATGTGGCCATGGCAGGTGACACAATCCATCTGACCCATTTTGACATGCGCGATATGGGAGAAGAATACGCAATCCGGCTGCCTGGCATAAACCAGCCAAGGCACTTCCCGACCTTTGGCAACATACTGGGTGACAAATTTTTCTTCTTCAGGATCTTCCCCATTCACCTCCTCATGACAGTCAATACACTGTGCCAATTTCGGAACTCCGGAATAGGTGCCGTCTTCCCGGAAAAAATGACAGCTCTCACAGCTCTCTTCAACCAGTTCATTGTGCAAAGCGTGATTAAAATCAACGGGCTGTTTTTTCTTGGAATAGAGCAGTTGAGGGAAAATGACCCATCCGAGCACCAAGCTGGCCACCAGCCCGAAAATAAAAAACAGGGTGATGGTTCCTCCGGCGCCGTCGCCAGGCTGCGGCGTTTCGGGGTCCGTTAAGGGGGGGGTTGGTTCTTGATCCTGGGCTTCTGAGGAAATCTCGTTCGCTTTATCCTCTGTGCTCATAGAAACTCCGTCGTGCTAGGGTTTAAAAATTTTATGTCAAAATGAACAGATAATGAGGTCGACTCCCAACCACATAAAAATGACCTAAGTTGGGTTGTTTACCCTATTCGCACAATTTTTGTCAAGAAAAAATCCATAACCGGTTCTACGCCCTTGATTCATCGAAAGCGTCGGCCATTCGGCCGCCAAAACCGATCTATTGAGCATATGTAAATATTTAATCATTAACGAATTTAAATTTCTTGCCGGTAGCTTCCTCTACCAAGGGTATAAGCTGTGTTGCTATCTTTTGGGTGTCCTTAGGTTAGCCGAAGACAACAGAAACCGCACAATGATCACGGTTGCGGTTTTATCATGTGAAATGAATATAGTATCGCGATTTTTAGAAAATTTTAGGATCAAATCCTAAAGAGTTGTATAAATTCCGAGACGTTAACCGGGCGACGCTCTCGACTTCGCCCGCAACATGCCTGCCCGGTAAAAAATCCTGCAATCATGCATCGATCAGTTTTTCAAAACACAAAATCCGAAATCAAAAGGAACCGTAACTGTGCAGTCCGGGTAACAGGTTCACCCCGAAATAGGTAAACAACACCGCCGCAAACCCGCCGATGGAAAGAAACGCCGTGCGCTTGCCGCGCCAGCCCCGCATCATACGAGCGTGCAGCAAAGTGGCGTAAACAAACCAGGTGATCAGCGACCAGGTTTCCTTGGGATCCCAGCCCCAATAGCGCCCCCAGGCGGAGTAAGCCCAGACGGCACCGGTAATAATTCCTACGGACAGGAAGAGAAAACCGAACATAACCAGCCGGTGATTTAAATCATCCAGCATATCTACATCGGGCAACAAATTCAGCATTGAGCTTTTATTGTCTGAGCTCTTTTGCTTCACCAGGTACATAAAGCTGATACCGCAGGCGACGGCGAAGGCACCGTAGCCGATAAAGCAGGCGATCACGTGCGCGATCAACCAGTTGCTTTTTAATGCGGGAATCAACGGTTGAATACGGTCACTGATATTGGGAGACATGGATGCGTAGGCCAGAGCCAGAAAAGCAATGGGGGTGGTAAAAGCACCGATCACTCGATTTTGATACTTTCGCTCGATAAAAAGGTAAATTATAATGATGGTGAATGCAAAAAACACCAACGACTCATAGAGATTGGACAAGGGCGCATGACCAATGCCAAGCTGGTAGGATTCCACCCAGCGTAGGGCAATGCCGGCAGTGTTGCCGGCCAAGCCTAAAATGGCAACCCAGGTGCCCGCTTTGCCCACTGACGGTTTTTGGAATACCCAGGCATAGATATAGCAAAATCCGGCCAAGCCGTAAACAAAGGTTGTTATAGATAAGATATTGGAACTATTCATTATATTTTCCTCGTTAATCCAGTATCAAGCATCCAGCATCTTGGTCGATGGCTGGTGCAATGGTTTTGTCTAAATAATTAAACGTCTCGGAATTTCTACAAATCGTTGGAAATATGGCGTTTTTTATGGCCATCCAAGTTAGGAAGCCACATGGAATGATGGAATAGTGGAATGTTGGAATACTGGGTATGAAAAGCGGAAAAAGA
>JBAVYC010001231.1:0-4394 GCA_049698595.1 Desulfobacterales bacterium
GGTCATAGTCGTTTTCCGAATGCAGCCAGGTATTGATCACCTCATCGACGCCGCCCAGAATGAAACGCTTTACCAGGCCGACATAGATATCCTTGCGGATGCTGCCCTCTTGCTGTCCCACTTCGACGATCTCTGAAATGATGTCCTGGTACATTTTAGACATTTCCCTGATCTGGTCTTCGGCCAGGCGATCGATCTGATGGGTTCCCACCTGGTACAAAATGGCCATGTCCCTGTCCCGTTGAAACTCGGTAAGGTGACGTCTGATTAGATTGCGCAACTTATCCAGACCGCTTTCCGCCTTGTCAACTTCGGCCCGAAACCGTTCAAAAACCTGTTTGGTTTTGTAATCAAAAAAATTGACCAGGATATCGTCTTTATTTTTGAAATACAGGTAAATTGTACCATCCGCGACACCGGCTTCTTTGGCGATCTGGGCAACGGTTGACTGATAAAATCCCTGCCGGGCAAACACCTTCACCGCCGCTTCCAGGATAAGATGATACTTGTTATTTTTCGTTTTTTTATTGATTTTAGGCTCCCTGCTTCATTGGCCATAATTGTAAAAATATGAATGAGTATTCATTTTATAATATAGACCGATACTCCCTGTCAAGTATAAAATTAAATAAAACAGATGCAAAAATGTGGATATATTTAATAATAAATACAAAAGCTTTTGTTTAATTAGTTGGAGTTCAAGCTTAATTCTAGATTTAAAATAACCTTTTAATTTAAAAATGAATAAATATTCATAAATATGAAATTGATTCACTGACTTGGTTGTAATATTTATCGAGCTAAGATGGCGCCAGGTTCAATCTATAATTTACCAAAGGGAAGAGGTTAAATGTTTAGACGATTCTGGTTGATCATAGCGGCAGCAGTTTTAATATCAGGATGTACGGCAACACCTCAGCCGAAATTTCAATTCCCTGCCGATACGCGCATTGGGGTGATAAACCGATTGGAAGGTTACGCTACCCACCAAAGTTTTAGTTCATTGAGAATTGGCAGCTTTTCGAAAAAATTAAACACCAACTGGCAGATGCCTGTCTATTTCGAAGAGAAATTAACCCGGATTTTACAAAATGACACTCGTTATTCAGTCATTCCAATACGACCGGCAGAAGCTTCAGGTGGAATAGATCAACAGTTGGATAGGATCGATGAGATATCGATGTCGGATAAGATTAAGCCTGATGTTGCAGATTTGCTTAAGACCCTGGCCGATAAGCATAATCTGGATGTAATCATCGTCATCAAAAGTTTTCGCGGACCCAGCGCCTTTAAAATCGATAAACATCCATATGAGGCCGCGGAGGTGCTGAATTGCACCTCCGTTCAACCGGCGGGTCTACATAAAAAATTTAGTCCCAAAATGAGAAACGTATTCATCAATCTCTTTTGCAAAATGTTCCAGAAACTTGTCCATTTTGCTGCCTTCATGTTGCATGACCTTTTCAGCGATGTTTGATGCTTTGGTGTACACTTTCTCGAATTCATCATGTGGCAGACCGCTGATTTCTTTTGCTTCCTCCTTTGTAATGTGACCCGCGTGGGCAAACGCCGATGCAAATACACCGGTCATGTTCTTGACGATCTCCTTAGACATTTACGCCTCCTTTCAGTAAGAACCCATTCTCACACCTTGATTTTTAACTTAGATCCTGTGAAGCTTTATGGAAATTATTAATTTCCGTGTCCCAGACAGATATTAGATGCGCGTAATATAAAATTTTGCATCTGAAATGTCAAAGCCGAACGTTAACAGTGCACCCAATATTCTCTCCGAGGCATAGGCTCTACTCTAAGGGCTGGAGGCGGAGCCGGAGGCCAACATTTCATTGTCCCATTATGCCAGTTGCTATTGATCATCCGCTTCCAATTTTCGGTTTATAGATTCCAACAGATCCCGCCCCCTGGGGTTCAAAGGATGTGCCGCGACCATCCTCTCAGCAATCTTTTTTGCCTCCCGGTACCGCTGCCGTTTAAGATAAAATTCGGCAGAGGCGTTCAAATACTGAATATTGACCGGCTCTATTTCTAGAGCTCTCAACAACACGGATTCGGCCTCCATGTCTCGCTGCAGAAAATCCAACAGCATTCCCAGATTATAATGGACTCTGGCGTGATCCGGCATTCCAGCGGCCGCCGCTGCCAGATATCGTGCCGCCGCAACATACTGCTGCTTCTCCGCCAGCAGCAGTCCTAAAGAATATTGCACCTCATACAATTGGGGCTGGGAGTCTACCACCTCGCGCAGCAGCAATTCCGTCTCATCCTTACGTCCCAATTGATTGTAGAGCATGGCCAGATTGACCTTGGCCGGAAAGAATTGATTGTCGATGCGGATGGCGGCCCGGTAGTTTTCAACCGCTCTTTCAGGCTGGTGTAAATTGGCGTAAAGATTTCCCAGGTTATACCTGGCAAAAGCAAAATCACCCGAATAATCCATGGATTCCTGATAACCCAGCAAGGCGGCCTGGAATTTTTTTTTCTGGCTGCCGTCCAGTTGCGGATCGGATATTTCGGTCAAGCGTCTGGCCGCTTCCAGGCGAACCGCCTTGACCGGGTCGTAAAGTGTGGATGTCAGAAGAGTGGTCTGTCTTTTGCTATCGGAAAGATTCAGGTGATCAACCGCTGTTCGTCGAATCAATGCTTCATCATCCACGAGGGCCGCTGCATATGCCGGGCTGGTTTCCGGCGGCGGATACGTTCCGAGAAGTGAGAGCGCGGTGGCACGCACGATCACCGGATACAAGGGGTCTGCTGCCAGTCTGATGAGATCCTGGTGCGCGCCAGGCAGCCGTTTGCGCCCGGCATCGATGATGGTGCCGTAGTGTACGCGACGTCCGGGGCCATACCATTTCGTGATATACTCGTCGGACCAGTGTTCTGTCTTGTCAACATGGCAGCGATTGCAGGCATTGGGCGTGCCGAGCTTAATGCTGAGATCGGGTCGCGGAATTCGAAGACTGTGATCAGGCCGGTAATCGACCCCCATGTAATACCGGCCCGGCATATGACACTGCACACATTGCGCCCCGCTGCCGACTTCAAACAGCACTTGACCATCGGCCGATTTGACGGGCTCGCCCTTTTCCCCTTTCTTTTTGTGGAAATGATGTTCTTTGGTATCATATGTGTCCGCCCGATGGCACTGCAGACACAGTGCATTGCCTTCTTTTATTGTCCTTATGCTGTGGACGTCGTGACAGTCACTACAGCGCACATCACGCTCATACATTTTGCTCTGGGTAAACGAGCCGTAAACATAAACTTCTTCCAGGATTTGGCCGTCGGCAAAGTACAGTTCCTCGGTCAGCAGGGTGGGCAGCATCGTGTCCATCAAATCGGTCTCGGCATGGGTGTAATCTCCCAATATCGCCCGACGGGAATGACAAGGTGCGCATAGCTCGACCTGCTCACGGGAGTTGATCCCGGCAGTTTTCACCACCAGTTCGTAGTTTTCTTTCTGGGGTCTGGCCATGTCCGGAATCTCAGCCCATTTAACGTGGCGCGAGCCCGGGCCATGGCAGGCTTCACAGCTGACATCGATTTCCGACCAGGTCGTCCGGTAGGCGTTGGTTTTGATGTCATAATTTTTTTTTAAATTGGTGGAATGACATTCGGCACACATGCCGTTCCAGTTCTGGCCGGCATTGGTCCAGTATAGCCAGTCGTCGGGATCAAGGGGGGCTTCCGGATAGAGATGGTACCATTTTTTCCCCTTGACATCCCAGGCCAGAGGCAGACATTGCAGACGTCCACCGGAAAAGGGGACCAGGTATTGTTGCAGGGGATAAACGCCGAAAACATATTTGACTTCATAATCATTCATTTCCCCCCGGGGGCCCTGGGTATTCACGAAGAAGCGACCGTCTTTCCGGTAAAAACGGGACATCACGTCGAAATGTTTGAATACGGCATTGTCAAAATTGCCCAGCACTGTCGATTCATTGGCCGCGTCCATTGCCAGATCGTGATGCGACCCCCGCCATTTGTCATATTCGCTTTTATGGCATTCACCACACTTTTGACCGCCGACGAAAACTGCCACCGCTGTCGGCTCAACCGGCGGTTGAAAGTACGTCGCCTTCAGTACGTAGGCAGGTATGGATACCACGATAACCAGCGTGGCAATGATTCCGGTTATTTTCCAGCTTCGCATATATTTTCACCACAGAGATAAGATGACAAAAATCAGATGAGCCTCCTCAGCTCTTTGAGCTACGGCACAGCGGCTACCGCCTTCATCGTCATTCTTCCTCCCGTGCTCGTCGTCGTACTCGTTCTCGCCCTCGAATGCGTATCAAGCATTCTCGTCAAAAATTTCCGTTTCTTTTTCGATTAAACTGCCCGCTTTTCAGGCCCGCAGCGGGGCACGTTTA
>JBAVYC010001232.1:0-1934 GCA_049698595.1 Desulfobacterales bacterium
ACCCAACCTACGAATAAGCCGTGGCCGATGTTAGAACCAAACCCCAAACTGCCAATGACTCGTCAGACTTTAAATTTCTTAACACTTTGAGCAAAACCGTTGATATATACTATCGCCCCCCCCATCAAGTCAAGATCGTGAAGGCTCAGACTCAATTCATAAGCCACCCCGATTTAGCGGGATGAGAATTTAATAGGTTCTACCGTTACCGCGAGGGCATGCTGTATGGGTGTAAACCCTATCGATGCCAGCGGCTTATGAATTGAGATAAAAAAGAATTTTTGCATATTTTATACAATCTGTTGGATGTGTCAGCAGAACAACCACCACCAAAGCTGGCTGAAGCAAACAAGATACTGACAATGATGAATCGGTCAATTGGTCATCAAAACCAACAGATCCGATAAAACAGAGATCAAAAAATTCTTTTTAAAAATCAGCGGCCACCAGCAGAGCGTGGCTCCGGCCCCTTCCAGGGGCCTTCCTCATACCCCCAGTTCTGCTGGTGGTCGCTGATTTTCTGAAGCTTTATTCTGCTCATACGGATATAAAAGCTGTTAAATGAAAATTGTGCAACATAAAATAATTAATCCGCCGAACCTTAGATCAAACAAGATCCTTCAGTTTTGCGAGAACAATTTATAACCCTGATGGTGTTGTTCTTTAGGGCGGATTAATTATCAAAACAGATTCTCAACCACCTCCGAGACCGTTTTGACCCCCTCGATTTCAATCCCGTCGATATCCGGAAGGCGCTTCAAATTACTTTTGGGCAACAGGCAACGGCTAAACCCCATTTTTCGGCTTTCACCTATCCGGGTATCCGCCTGGCCGATGGCGCGCACCTCCCCGGTCAAACCGATCTCGCCCAGAACCACGGTTCCTTCTGAGACGGCCTTGTCCAAAAAGCTGGAGGCCACTGCCGCAACAATGGCCATATCCACCGCCGGCTCTGTGACTTTAACCCCACCGGCAACGTTCATGAAGATATCATAACTCATCAGGTGCATACCTAATATTTTTTCCATGACCGCCGCCAGCAATGCCACTCGATTGGGGTCGAGACCCAATATGGTGCGACGCGGTGTTCCGAAATTTGTGGCGCTTGCCAAAGCTTGGAGTTCGACGAGAATCGGCCGTGTGCCTTCCATGCTGGCGGTTACAACCGAGCCCGCCGCCCCGGCCGGGCGTTCGGAAAGGAACACGGCCGACGGATTGGTAACCTCATCCAGTCCTTTCTCTTTCATCTCGAAGACACCAATCTCATTGGTCGACCCGAATCGATTTTTTACGGCCCGCAAAATCCGAAATATATGGTTGCGATCCCCTTCGAAGTACAGCACGGTGTCCACCATATGTTCCAACAGCTTGGGTCCGGCAATGGAACCGTCTTTGGTCACATGGCCCACCAGAAAGATGGGGATTCCCGTTTTTTTGGCCGTCAGCATCAATCTTACGGTGGATTCTCGTACTTGGCTGACAGTGCCCGGCGCAGAGGTCAAATCGCCGTTAAACATGGTCTGGATCGAATCGACCACCAGGGCCTTGGGTTTGGTGGCGTCAATCATGGCCAGGATGGCTTCAATTTCGACCTCGGAAACCACCAGTAAATCCGGGGAAACCGTGTTCAGCCGTTTGCTGCGCAGCCGGATCTGGCGAATGGACTCTTCGCCGGAGACGTAAAGGACCCGGTTTCCCTGGCCGGCAAGTCCGTTTAAAGCCTGCAGCATCAGAGTGGATTTGCCGATTCCCGGATCTCCGCCGATCAGAACCAGGGTGCCGGGCACCAGGCCTCCGCCCAATACCCGGTCAAATTCCTTGATCCCCGTGTGCAGTCTTAATTCAGTTTCCAGGTCGATGGAATCAATCGGCACCGGAGCGGTCTGCGGGGAGGAAATTGCCCTGAAGCCCTGCCGGTCTGATCCGGCAACCGA
>JBAVYC010001233.1:0-11618 GCA_049698595.1 Desulfobacterales bacterium
GGTGTCGGGTGTCAGGGAAAGGAGATATTAGATCCTGAAACCTGACACCCGACACCTGAAACCTCTATAAATTATCAGCGTGCTTGCAGCCCTCGGGGGCCTCTTTTCCCCAGCGTAGCCCCGGGAAACAGTTTGGGCCTTTATTCAATCGAAACCCGGCGGACCTCACCAATATCGGTCAATCCTTGAAATACTTTGCGGATACCGTCCTGCTTCAAGGTTGTCATCCCCTGATCAACCGCCTTTATGGCAAGATCGTGGGAGGTGGCATTTTTTTTGATGAGCTGCTTTATCTCAGGGGTCCCCTCCATTAATTCATGGATGCCCACTCGTCCTTTGTATCCGGACCCGCTACATTTTTCACAGCCAAGAGAGCGATAAAGTTTTATTTGAGAGTTGTAAATATGGCCTGCTTTTGTTAAGGCCTCTTGTCCGTAATCGGATTGGATATCATCGAATTCTTCCTGGGAGGGATGGTAGGATTCCTGGCATTTATTGCATAATTTTCGGACCAGACGCTGGGCGAGCACTCCCAGAAAGGCGTCCGAGAGGTTCAGTGGATTTATTCCCATATCCAACAGCCGGGTCAGAGTTTCCGGCGCATTGTTGGTGTGCAGGGTGGAAAAAACCAGATGCCCGGTGAGAGAGGCCTCTATACCGATGGATGCGGTCTCGCGATCCCGCATCTCTCCGATCATAATTATATCCGGATCGAGCCTCAAAAAGCCCCGCATGATCCTGGCAAAATCAAGCCCGATTTTTGATCTCGCCTGGACCTGCCGCAAACCAGCCTGGGTGATTTCCACAGGATCCTCCGCCGTCCAGATTTTAACCCCGGGATCATTTACATGCGCCAAGGCGGCATGCAGGGTGGTGGTTTTCCCGGACCCCGTGGGGCCGACGCAAAGAATCAAGCCATACGGTCGGCTTATGACTTTTTCCAGGATGCCCAAGTTGCGCTCATTCAAACCGATTTCATCCAGTTTATAGGCCATTGAGTTGGCCAGAATTCGTAATACGACGTCCTCAAATCCCCCGGCGGTCGGCATTGATGAAACGCGCAATTCAAATGTGGGGATGCCTTTGCGTTTTAGTTTAATTTTGCCGTCCTGGGGCAGCCGCCTTTCCGCAATGTCCATATCCGCCATAATTTTAAGCCGTGACACAATCGCAGGAGCCATCGTGTTGGGCACCTGAACATATTCCTGACAAACACCGTCGGTTCGGAAACGGATGAGGGTTTTGCGCGTAATCGGAGACGGCTCGATATGAATATCGGAGGCACTATTGCGATAAGCGGTAATGAGAACCTGATCGACAAATTTAACAACCTGGCTGGACGACTCATCCAGGCCGCCTATGTCTTCTTCAACTTCATCTTCCTCTTCAAAAGCGATGTCGGGGATGATTTCATCCAGATCGTCCAGATTGTTTTCAGCAACCGCTTCGGCCCGGGGGTCAAAGAAGTGTTTGATGTATTTATCGATGTCTTCCTTGAAGCCGACGCTGAAATTAATTCTCTGATTGGTCATCAATGCTCTGATGTGATCGGTTTTGCGCAGATCCTTAGGATCATCGACAAGAATCTCGACACCTTTTTTATCCCAGCTCAAGGGGACCCAGACATAATAAAGCAAAAACGATTTTTTAAGTTTGCTCATCAACTCAAAAGGTACCGGGAATTCCATATCAAAGTCCCGGAAGGGACATCCGAAATACATCGATAAGGATTTACCGACATCCTCTTTCTTTACATTGAAGCGGTCAACCAACACAAATTCAATGCTTTTTTTCATTTTTTTGGCAATTGCCAGGGCCTCTTGCAACTGATTGGTGGTGACGTAATTGTTCCTGATAAGATAATCATATCGGGAGCTTGAAGAGATTTTAGCTTTTAAGGAATTAAGTTTGTCAACAATTTCCACATTGGAGGAATCGATTTCGGCAGCGGTTTGATAGAGTTCATAGGCCAAGTCGGCGTGGTCCTTTTTTTCCAGCTGCCGTCCGAGCCAGTATTTAATTTTGGCGGTTTGCTTTTCCTTTAACCTGTGCTTGTAGACAACTTTATAGGCCTCCTTAACGACCTCCTGGGGCTGTTTGACTTCCAGCAGACAACCTAAATAGTCACATATAATTTTATCGATGGAATAATCATATTGGGTAGAATCAAATTTGCTGTAATCAAACTCCAACAGTTTTTCAAACTCGGCGATAGCCTCTTTCATTAACCCCAGTTCTCTTAACGCGGCAGCGCCGTCAAGAAGTGATGGAACGTCATCATGGCTGGACAATGTTTCCTTGAAAAGAGAAATATCTTCTTCTGAGATACCCAGACATTCAGCTTCTTGCTGTTCGTCCATTTCCTTTTTCAATTGGTTGATTTTAGTGCCGATAGTCTCCCTGATCGGGCCGTCATTTTCCGACAAATCTGCAAGAACCCGTTCATAAACCTGGAGGGCCTCCCGCATCATTCCCATGGAATGACAGGTATCGGCCTCCTTAATTTTCATCTCAATTTCAGTTTGCCCGATGGGCTGCATATCATTCATAAAGCTCGATTCCGAAATAGATCCTAAATTATTTCCAAGTCATGCTGGTGGAATTTTGGGGAGTACCGTCATTTGGACTCATCTGATTAACGCTTTGAATTCTTAAAAAAAGCGTGCAGTTCACCAAGAAAAATCATTGCTCCGGTAAAAGAATTATCCGGTGGCCCTTGTTGATCACAAATTAGCTATCGGATGTTTTTAGCCAAACTTTAGGGAGTTTAAGAGAATTTGGAATGCGATGTGCTGTTTGAACGGGACCATTGCTGCGGTCTTGAAAGAACCATTTCCAATTTAGGGTATCTTTGGTATAATCTAAGAAAAGTGCAGCAAAGAAAATATGATCCGTTAGAATTACGCAATGAGGTATTGAGATGCCTGTTTATGAATACGAACATCAAGAAGAACCTTGCACCTTGGGAAAGGTGTTTGATTTTAGACAGACGCTCAGCGAAAAACAGCTCACTCGCTGCCCCCAGTGTTCCGCGCCGGTACAAAAAATCATTTCCCGCATCAATATCAGCTGCCCCAAATCGAATAGCGAATTACGTGACCTCGGATTTACAAAACTGGTAAAGCGCGACGACGGCGTTTATGAAAATATGACCGCCCGTGGAGGGGACAGTCGCTACATGGTCAAAGGAAAGCCCGAAACCATCCCGGACCTGGGCAAGACCATCAGTGAATAGCCCCGCAGTGTTCCAGTCAAGACACAGATGAACCTGAGATGCAACGAATTGAGCCTAATGGCTCTCATTTTGGGATTAGGATTTTGCTCTGCTATACACAATTACCCTTTCTCTCGCAGAGCCCGCAGAGATCACAGAGTTTTTTTCGATTTTTCTCTGCGTACTTTGTGGGCTCAGTGAGAGCTTAAATGGCCTGAGTTAAGGCCATGCCCGCATTCAGCGTGTCAGCCGACTATTTGTTCAATTTAACAACCATAAATCCGGCATTTTTTCTCCAGATAAACAGGTTAACGGATTCATCATCCTTTATTTTGTCCATAGCTGCGGTGTAGTCTTTTACGGATTCAACAATCCGGTGATTGATCTCCTTGATGATATCTCCCATCTGAACACCGGCTTCGGCGCCTTTGCCGTCGGCTTCCACATTGATGACGATGACGCCTTTGGTATCGTCAATGCCGAACCTCTGGATAATTTCCGGCGTCAACTCCGCGACCCGGATGCCGAACTTTTCCTCCTCGGGCTCACTGGGAGTCGGACGGGATGCCAGTCTTTGATCATCACGCTTGGCAAGCTTAATGTGAAAGGTTTTAATCTTACCATTGCGGAACACCTCCACTTTGGCGTCCTCACCGACTTTAAGATCGGCAATCATGGCAGTCAGTTCACGGCTGGTTTCAATCTGATTGTCGTTGACCTCCAGGATAATATCTTTGGGTTGAATACCGGCCTTATCGGCAGGATCGCCCTTAAAGACATCGGCGACCAGCACACCTTTACGGTCTTTGAGTCCGTAATATTCAGCCATCTCGCTGGTAAGATCCTGAATAGCGACACCCAGCCACCCCCGGGTGACTTCGCCTTCGGATTTAAGCTGAACGATTATTTTTTCAGCGAGATTGACAGGAATGGCGAATCCGATGCCGCGTCCAGCGGCAATAATAGCGGTATTGATCCCCACGACCTCGCCTTGCATATTAATTAGAGGTCCTCCGCTGTTTCCCGGATTAATAGAGGCGTCCGTCTGGATAAAATTATCATATGGGCCAGAGCCGATTACGCGCCCCTTGGCACTGACGATTCCGGCCGTCACTGTACGTTCCAGGCCGAAGGGACTGCCGATGGCGACCACCCATTGACCGATTTCCAGCTTATCCGAATCACCCAGTTTGAGAAACGGAAGATCTTTTCCCGTTTTTATTTTAAGCAGTGCAAGGTCGGTATTGGCATCGCGCCCGACCACTTCGGCATCATACTCTGTATCACCCCCCAGTTTAACCTTAATCTGGTCGGCATCTTGAATTACATGGTTGTTGGTGACCACAAAACCTTTTTTGTCGATAATGAAGCCCGACCCGAGGCTGGGTTGTTTGAACTCTCTTTGGGTATCTTCACCGAAAAATTTCTCAAAAAAATCTTTAAACGGATCTTCGCCGCCGTGCGGGTTGCGTCTAAAATTTCGGAAAACGGGCCCGCCCCCTTTGATGGTTTTAACGGTACGGATGTTGACAACAGCCGGACTGGCCATTTCGGCCAAGCGGCTGAAGCTTCCCGGTACAGTGATGACATCCGTCGTTTTGGCATAAGCCGGCGGATTAAAATGAAAACCGTCAACTACCAAAAAACCACCCAGCAGCAACATCAGAAGAGTGATAAATGCATTTATCCTGTTTTTTTTCTTCATAATGCCCTTCACGCCCATGACAATTAATCTCCTTTCGTCCGGTTGAAAAGCCGCTATCGGCTTCAAATTATTTTCAAATTCAGCCATGCCCATCCAGGTAAAGATATTGGCTGTGTTATCGAACGCCCTACCCTTCGACGACGTACTATTTGGGTACCTTGCTCCGGTGGCGCCTTCTATTCATGCCAGAAACATTATCTGAAGGTCTGTATATGGTTGTATTAGCTATAAGAATCTAAATTTATTCTATATTAGCACCTTGACAAGGAAAAAATCATACATAGATTTCTTAAAAAAAAATTTAGAGCACCGCCGGTTCTGTTGATTATTACATATAATAATCCTATTTTTCAACATTGCTACACATATTCAGCATTAATCGCATTCTTTTTCTCTAGGAGCAAGGCATGATCCAGGTTAAAAATTTAACAAAATATTATAGTGACTTATGTGCAGTTGATCAGATCAGCCTGGACATCCAGCAAAAGGAAATCCTGGGCCTTTTAGGTCCCAACGGCGCCGGCAAAACCACCACAATGCGTATGCTCACCGGTTTTCTGCAACCCACAGCCGGCAGCATTCACGTCAAAGATTACAGCATCGATGAACACCCTCTTGAAATAAAAAAGATCCTGGGTTACCTCCCGGAATCCGCCCCATTGTACCATGACATGCTGGTCTTTGATTATCTGAATTATGTGGCCGACATCCGGGGAATCGGCAAAGATCGTAAAATGAAGCGCATCCGCAAACTGGCCGACCTGTGCGGCATCAACGAAGTCATGCATCAACCCATCGACGTGCTGTCAAAGGGCTATAAACAGAGGGTGGGCTTAGCCCATGCCATGATGAATGACCCGGAGATCCTGGTCCTGGACGAGCCGACTTCGGGGCTTGATCCCAACCAGATCGTTGAAATCCGTCAGATTATTAAGCAGATCGGCAAAGAAAAAACCATTATCCTTTCGACCCACATTTTAAGCGAGGCTGAGGCCACCTGTGATCGGGTGGTCATCATCAACCAGGGAAAAATCGTTGCCGACGGCAGCACCGAAAGCCTGAAAGAATCTGCTGTTGATAAAAAGGATATTCATCTTTCCCTGCAAAATGCAAGCTTCAAATCCGTGGAATCGCTATTGTCAGCCATAGACGGCATCACGGGTGTCACATGGATTGAAGAAACGGACAACCAACTGGATGTGCGGCTGGGCTGCCGATCATCCATCGATCCACGCGCGGCAATCTATGAGAATATCAAGCAAACAGATTGGGTCCTGCTGGATTTTCACCAAAAAGCCCAGACCCTTGAAACTATTTTTCGTGAGCTTACCAGGGAGAGTGCATAATGCGTCAGGCCATTCATATTTTCCAAAAAGAATTCAGATCCTATTTTGTTTCTCCCATCGCCTACATCGTCATTGCGATTTTTCTACTGGTAACCGGCTGGTTCTTTTTTGCGACGTTTTTTCTTTTCGAACAGGCCAGTTTAAGAAATTTTTTCTCGCTGCTGCCGGTAATTTTCTCATTCGTCATTCCGGCCATCACCATGCGCCTGATTTCCGAAGAGTTGAACATCGGCTCCTATGAAATCCTGCTGACCATGCCGGTAACCTTCAACGATGTTATCTTAGGGAAATTCCTTGCCGCCGTCGCATTTGTTGCCGCCATGCTGATTCCGACCTTTGCCTATCCCCTTACGGTGGCGATGCTGGGTCAGCTCGACTGGGGGCCGGTAGTGGGCGGTTATATCGGCGCTGTCTTGTTGGGAGCCGCATTTTCCGCCATAGGACTGTTTGCCTCTGCCTTGACTCGCAACCAGATCATTGCATTTATCACGGCCATGGCAATCTGCTTTATCTTGACACTGATCGACAAAATGCTTTTTTTTCTGCCAAATTCCCTGCTGGATATTTTGGCTTATCTGGGTGCGGATTTCCATTTTCAAAACATTTCAAAAGGGATCATAGATTCACGGGATATCTTTTACTTTTTAAGCGTCTGTTTTCTCGGTCTGTATGCGGCCCATCTGGCACTTCAGGAAAAACACTAGGCTGGGCACAGCCCTCTAGACGCTAAGTTATTTTCAGACCGGGGGCTTTGGAAGGTTTAATGAAAAAAAACATCGAACATCGAACGTCCAACATCGAATGTTGAATGGAAAAGATGAACAAAAAGAAATCGTCTATCTAAGGTTCGACATCGGATATTTGAAAAAGAATAAAAATAAATTGCGGAGCGGAGCGACATCCTTATTCGATGTTCAGCGTTGAACGTTCGATGTTCGATGTTCAGTCTGTTCGATGGAGGAAATATACCATGGCAAGTAAGAAAAAATCGGGCAAATATCTAAAATTTATGATTTACCTGCTTGTGATCGTGTTGATAAACGTGGCCGGGATCACGCTGTTTTTCAGAATGGATTTGACGAAAAATAAAGTTTACTCGATTTCGGCCGCCAGTAAAAAGGTCGTCGCGACATTATCCGAACCCTTGACCATCAATGTCTTTTTCACCAAAGATCTCCCCTCCCCGTACAATAATACCGAGCGCTACCTTCACGACCTCTTGGCGGAATATGCCATCCATGCCGATAAATTTTTCAATTACCGATTTTTTGATGTCAGCCCGGAAGAAGGAGAAACTACAGATGCAACCAAAGAAAACCAGCAACTAGCCAGCAACTATGGTATTCATCCCATCCAGATTCAGGCCATTGAAAAAGACGAAGTCAAATTTCAAAAAGCTTACATGGGCCTGGTCTTAATTCACGGTGATTTGATCGAGAGGATTCCGACGATTACCGCCACCGAAGGTCTGGAATATAAACTGACCACTGCCATCCAGAAAATGAACAACAAGATCAGTGCCTTGCTAAGCCTGCCCGGCAAGATTAACATCAAACTGTTTTTGTCTTCATCCCTTGAAACGGTCGGCCCGTTTATGGGCATCGGTAATCTTTCGAACATTCCCGAACAGATGAAAACTATTATCGAGAAGCTGAATCAAAAAAATTACGGCAAACTAGAATTCGAATTTTTTAATCCCACAAAGAATCAAGCCTTGCAGGCAGTCTTAAAAAAATACAACATCATGACGCTCTCATGGCCCGCCCTTTCCAAAGGCGAGGTTCCTCCCGGGGAGGGAGCCATCGGCCTGGTCATGGAATACGGTGAAAAGTCATTGACAATTCCTTTGCTGCAAGTCATCCGACTGCCGATTATCGGGACCCAGTACCAACTCAGCGACATGGCGGAAATGGCAGATACCATCGATGCCAATATCGAGCGGCTTATCGATATCAATGAGGAGATCGGCTACCTTGCCGACCACGGGACACTGAGCCTCACAGGGGCTTCGCCCGCAAATCCGGTCCAGCGTCAGGGCCAGGATTCTGCCACGAATTTTCGCACCATGGTTTCGCAAACGTATTCCTTTAAAAACATAAATCTTAAGGAACAGACCATTCCAGAAAATCTAAACAGTCTGGTCATCGCACGACCCACAGAACAATTTTCCGACTACGAACTCTACCAAATCGACCAGTTTCTCATGCAGGGCAAAAGTCTGGCCCTTGTCCTCGATCGCTTCAATGAAGTCATGCCCGGCGGACAGCAGGGTATGAATTCCGGGCAGGCGCCAGTCTTTATGCCACTGGATACCGGGCTTGAGAAACTGCTGACGCATTACGGTATCCGCATGCAGCAATCTTTCGTGCTGGATGAGAACTGTTTTCGCCAACAGATGCCGGCCCAGTTTGGTGGTGGCGACCAGCCGATTTACTATGCACCGCTGATCAAAAACCGCTTCATCAATAAAGACCTTGATTTCATGAAAAATATTAAGGTGCTGATAGCCTTAAAGATCTCACCGCTGGAGTTAAACACCGAACATATCAAATCAAATTCGCTGACTTCCCATAGGCTGCTGGCTTCATCGGAAAAGTCCTGGCAAATGCGCGGCCGCATCAACTTAAACCCCATGTTTATCAAACCGCCGCCTTCATCGGAGGAGATGCAGAGCTACCCACTTGCGTATCTCATCGAAGGAGAATTTCCAAGTTATTTTGCCGGGAAACCCTTACCGCTAAAAGAAGTCGAGGAAAAAACATCAGAGACTGAGGAAAAAAAATCTGAGCAGGAATCCGCCGAAAAACCATCTGGAATCGACCTATCGAAAATAGAGCGTAGCGGACAATTTTTGCCCAAAGGTAAACCCGGAAAAATCTTTTTAATGGCCTCCGCCGATATGCTTAAAAATAATGTCCTGGACGCTGAAGGCCAAAGTTCCAATGCCACGTTTATTATGAATGTCCTTGATTATCTCAACGGTCGCGAAGACATTGCGGTCATGCGCGGCAAAGAACAGCGGTTCAACCCGCTGGACGACACCCAGGCCGGCATCAAAACATTCGTTAAGGCTTTTAATATCGCCGGCCTTCCGATACTGGTAGTTATTTTCGGTTTGGGGGTCTGGTTTCGGCGGCACTCCCGCAAAAAACATATTCAGATGATGTTTCAGAAATAGGGCAAGGTGTTGTTGGTTCCGTATCGCGGGTTGCGGGAGTTTGGGCATCGCGCATAGAGCAGAGAGTTGGCGGCAATTCTATTATTTTTATTACTTTGAAATTTCATTATCGAGTAGCGAGTCACGGGTTGTTGGGGAAGAATAAAAGATGAAGATTAAAAAAGAATATATCATCCTGGCCATTATTATCATCGCTCTATCGGTGTATCTGGGCATGCGCCGCAGCGACCGAACCCTTTACGAACTGCCGGACGTACCGCAAGTTTCCCAAAAAGAAATTACCAGACTTCAAATCTCCAAAGGCAAAACCATTATCGATCTGAACAAAAAAGACAGCAGCTGGTATATCGCGCCCAAGGAGTATCCGGCCGATGCCGACAAGATCAAGAATATGCTGGACAACATCGAAAAACTCACCTTGACGGCGCTGGTTTCAGAGTCCGGAAATTATAACCTTTATGATCTTTCCGGGGAAGCAAAGATAAACGTTAAAGCCTGGCAGGGAGAAAGTTTGAAGCGCGACATTGATGTGGGCAAAACAGCCTCGTCTTTCCGCCACACCTTCGTGAAGACAGCAGGCGATGACAGGGTTTTTCACGCCCGCGGAAATTTCAGAAACACCTATGATACCACCATAGACGATCTCAGGGACAAATCGATACTGACTTACACGCCCTCTGAAATTCAGCAGATACAAGTCACTGCAGACAAGCAGCCTATTGTCTTGAACCGGACCCAGTTGCCCGAAAAAAAAGAATCCCCCACTGCCGAAAAACAAGAAAACACAACGCCGCCGGTCCCAAAAACCGCATGGCGAACTCCGGATGGGCGAACCGGTGATGAAGCTGCAGTGAACCAGCTTCTTAACACGCTTTCCAACCTGCGCTGCGACACATTCATCGAAGACCGTGCCAAAGAAGATTTTACTACCGCCCCCCTGATCAACATTCAGCTGAAAGGCTCACAGGAATACAGCCTGTCCATATTTGCCAAAACCACAGAGAAGGAAACGCAATATCCGGCAATTTCTTCTGACAGCAAGTATGCATTCCTGTTAACCGACAGTGAAGCGGAAGGCATTATGAAAGACTCGTCAACTATCCTGAAAGAACCGGAACCGGATGAAAAGACCTCCGCGCTGGAACAGCCGGGGAAAGAGTAATTTTAGATATCATTGATTGGTTGATTAGTTGATTGGTTAAGTGGTTGTAAATATTGATTTATCCCATATTTGTAAAATAATTGAACACTTCATGCTTTAACAATCGTAACATTCTAAAATTATGACTATAATTTTCCTAATCAACCATTCAACCAGTAAACTATTCAACAAGGTTTGTTTTTAGGGAGAATCCCATACCACTAATCACAATATCAGAAAATTTGGGAAGCGGTGGGATGTCTATTGCCCGTCGGGTAGCCGAAAAGCTTGATATAAATCTATACGATGACGACCGGCTTCAAAAAGAAGCTGTTGACCTGGGCATTCGGACCGAGGATCTAAAGAAAATCGATCTTAAGTTTATCCACATCGATGTCATAGAACCCGGTGTTGCCCGAATTTCGGGGATGGTCCTGTCAGCGGATGATCAAACCACGATTACAGAGATGGTTGAGAGCGTTACGGGAATTTCTTCAGTTCAATCACAAATTGTTCCCCTGCCGCAGGGATATGGATAAAACGGGATATTAAATTAGATTTTCTGACTATAACTCATCGATTAAGCTATTAGCGAGGACCAAACATGTATACACTCGCAGTCCAAAGAGACTTCATTGCCTCGCATTACCTTATCGGAGGAGACTGGGGACCGGAGAACCATCTGCACTCTCATCACTACCGCGTGGAGATCATCCTGGAAGCCCCAAATCTTGACCCGCATGGCTATATTGTCGATATCGTGGATCTTGAAACCAATCTGGAGGAGCTCGTCGGTTACTTCAAGGACCAAACCTTAAACGAGCTGGCAGAGTTCAAAGGCCTCAATCCCAGTATCGAGCATTTTTGCAGAATCTTTTTAACGGCTATCTCCGCAAATATTCAAGCAGAAAATTTAAGCGCAATTACGGTAAAGATCTGGGAAAACGAAATTGCGTGGACCGCTTACCGCAAAAATTTTCAGGCAGTGCTGACGAATGGGTAGTTTGATTTTAAATCTTGCAGAGGGTATCAGG
>JBAVYC010001234.1:0-5629 GCA_049698595.1 Desulfobacterales bacterium
GTCTGAATCGTTTTCACCCCAACGCCCAAAAAAACGATCCGGACGCAAGATACGGTCGCGGGCCATATTTTAAAACGCGTATCCCAAAACCTTCCGGGTTACATGATGTACCGCGCTATTTTTCCCGATACGGTATAAAACCGCAATGGTTCAGGGAAGATCTTCTTGAACGGGGTCGGCCCGATCTAGTGCTGGTCACTTCGCTGATGACATACTGGTATCCGGGTGTGCAGGAAACGATTGAAATCATCAGATCGGTGTTTCCGCTAACGCCCATCGTGCTGGGCGGAATATACGCCCGGCTTTGTCGTGAGCATGCCAAAAACAACTCCGGGGCGGATCATGTTGCCGATGGACCGGCGGAGAGGATTTTATTTCCTCTAGTTCGCCAGTTTACCGGCTATTCAGTCACCCCAGCGTTTGACCCGGAGATTCTGGATGGTTTCCCCTACCCTGCCCTGGATTTGCAAACCACGCTCAATTATGTTCCCCTGCTGACGTCAAGGGGCTGTCCGTTTCATTGTGCCTACTGTGCATCCCGCTTTTTGGAACCCAAACGCCTGCTGCGCAGCCCCGAGGCCGTCATTGAAGAAATCGGATATTGGCAAAAAACCTATGGTCTAAGCGATTTTGTTTTATACGACGATGCCTTTCTGGTGGATATCGACCGTCACGCAATTCCCATCTTAGAAGGAATTCTGCGCACGGGTCTTAAGGTGCGCTTTCACACCCCCAATGCCGTGCACATCCGTGGCATAGACCCACAAACCGCCCGGCTCATGTTCGAAGCCGGTTTTACCACCCTGCGCCTCGGGTTGGAGACAGCGGAATTTGACCAGCGGGAGGAAATCGACCTAAAGGTCTCTGAAAACGAATTTAAACACGCGGTCAACTGCTTGAAAGAAGCCGGTTTTAATAAAAACCAAGTCGGAGCGTATCTGCTCGTGGGCCTGCCCCATCAAAAACTGAATTCCATTAAATATTCCATCGATATCGTCAAGCAGGCCGGAATAACCCCCATTGCCGCATACTACACACCCATTCCCCACACAGCCCTGTGGTCGACAGCGCTGGCTGCCTCGCGCTATGATCTCGAGTCCGATCCAATTTTCACAAACAATGCTGTAACTCCCTGCCAAAAACAGCCCTTTGACTGGGAAACGACACGCTGTCTAAAAGAACTGATCAACAGTTGACATGGACAGACTAGTTCTAAAACGGATTTATAACCAGATGAGGACACGATCGCTTTGATACGAGCTGTCTGGTTTTTTTCAACCCTGAACTCTGAACCTCTGAACCCCTGAACCCTGATTTTAATTGACACCTGGCCGTCATCTCTTTATACTCCCCGTCGTTTAAGTAAACCGGCATCAGCAAAAAAAAAGGAGATCGGCAACTATGCTACGCTTGAGCTCAATTGATCTGAAAAAAACGAAAATGGCTACCCTTGCCATTGCCGTGTGCGAAGATAAAGACATTCATGATGACCCCCTGATTGCAGCGGTTATCAAAAGGGCCCTCCAACTCAGGGAATTTAACGGGAAAAAAGATGAAGCCATCACGCTCTACGATGTGCCGGATATTAAGGCGCAGCGGGTGATCCTGCAGGGGCTTGGCAAGCTTGAAAAAATAGATCGTGAAGCGCTGCGAAGCATGGCCGGCAAAACTGTGAAAAGCTGCATCAAAAAAGAGCTGACGGATCTGTGGTTTGCGGTACCCGCTCCTTCGAAATTAAAAATGGAAATGTCCACGGTTTTAAAGGCCATGCAGGAAGGCGCTTACCTTGGAAACCACCTGTTTCAAAAATTCAAGGTCGAGGGAAAGAAAGAAGCACTCAGACAAATTCATTTCCGGATCACAGAAAAAGTCACCCCAAAAATGCGGCAATTGTCTGCAAGAGTTGCTGCCCTCTGTGAAGGTACCACCCAAGCCAGAGATTGGGTCAACACACCTTCAAATGAAAAGACACCTGAAAAATTGACCCGCTCCATCGTAAACCTGGCTAAAAAGCAGGGTTTGAAGGTTCAGGTACTCAATGAAACGCAACTGAAGCAAAAAAAGCTCGGTGCACTGCTGGCAGTCGCTGCCGGCAGCAAGAGCAAACCCGCCTTGGTCATGCTTGAGCACAGGGTGCCGGGTGCAAAGAAGACCCTGGCCCTGGTAGGCAAAGGCGTAACCTTTGATTCCGGTGGTCTCAACATTAAAACCGGCTCATCGATATCCGACATGAAATCCGATATGTCCGGCGCCGCGGCGGTGGCGGCCAGCTTGATTGCAGCCGCCAGACTCAAAACAAAAACCAATCTTATAGGCGTCATTCCCATCGTTGAAAATATGCCGTCGGGCCATGCAACGCGCCCCGGGGACATCATTCGCAGTTACGCCGGTAAAACCATTGAAATCGGGAACACCGATGCTGAAGGGCGGCTGATTCTAATTGACGCGATATCGTACGTGATCAAAAGATACAAGCCGCAAATGATCGTCGATTTGGCAACCTTGACAGGGGCCTGTGTTATTGCCTTGGGAGATAAAATTGCCGGCGTGTTTTCCAATGATGACGAATTGGCCGCCGGCATTATCGCGTGCGGAGAAAAAACCCATGAGCGCTGCTGGCGGATGCCCCTGCCCGAAGATTATAAAGAATTGCTGAAAAGCGATTTTGCAGACATGAACAACATCAGCAGCTCCCGCGCGGGGGGTGCCATTACGGCAGCACTCTTTCTTTCGGAGTTCGCCGCCGATACGCGTTGGGCACATATCGACATCGCCGGTCCGGCCTATCTTAAAACAGAAAGCGCCTACTGCGGTCCCGGTGGGACGGGTTTCGGAGTGAGATTGCTTGGTGAATTATTAGAAGTGATTGTGTAATATCAGGTGGGACTGGGTACCAAATACCTCCTCAATTGACTTTGACTCAATAGGGGTATGAATCTATTAAAGAGTAATTTTTACCATCCCGGCTACCAGCCGCCCATAATATCCTGTCCTCTACGACTGGCGGCCTCTTCCTGCAAGCGGTGGAACCTTGCGCCGACCAGCGTCGCCAGTTTCGACATCACCATGTAACCGATATCCGGATCTTTTTCGAAAAGCTTTAAGAGGCTTTCTTTTTCGACCTTGATTAATTTGCACCCGCCACCGGTACTATACCCTGAAAGTCTGTATTTGTTCGGCGGCACAATGCTTGACCAGCCGAAAGCACCTGCTTCAGGTACTGATGATATGGTGTTTTGTTCAGATGAAGCGAGTCCCGGAAAATCGAAACGTAATTCCACCCGACCCTCCTTAAGGATCCAGAGATAGGCTGCATTTTCGCCTTTCTCAAAAAGCCTGGTTTCATGCTGAAACTCCTCTTCTTCACTGCATTTTATGATTTCAGCAAGCTGCTCATTGTTGAGGCCCTGGAAGATTTCGACATTTTTTAAAAATTCTAAACTTATCATGATGATCTCCTTCTCTATACCAGGGCATATTCAGTCTGTACTTCGCCCGCAAGGATATGTTTTTCGAAAACCTTTCGAATTTTAGCGGCGTTCATTTTCTGGTAAATCACCGGATCTTCACCTTCAATCTCTACCGTCACGTTTGGCTCGGTATCGCATTTACCGATACATCCGCCACTTTTGATGCGAATGTAGGGCCGGTCGGCACGGGCCATTTCATCCATCAGGGCGCTCATTACGCCACGGGCACCGGCAACAATACCGCAGGTTGCCAGATGCACCGTAATCTGAATGCCGGCATAGGAGGATGTCCAGGCTGAATCCTGCAGTTGGTTGAAGCGTTCTCCAATAATTTTGACCAGATTCGACATGACCACATAACCGATTTGAGAATCCGCTTCAAAAATTTTAAGCAGATTTTCCCGCACGATCTGAATCACTTGGCAGTCTCTGGTAGCACAATAAGCCGACAATCTGTATTTGTTCGGCGCTACAAGGCTTGACCAGCCGAAGGTCATAAATTTGAAGAGCGACGATATGGTGTTTTTGGTCGAAGTCGGCCGATCCGGCAAATCAAAACGCAGATCAACCTGTCCCCTGCTTACAATCCACAGACAGGTGGCTTGCTCTCCCTCGCTGAAGAGTTTCTCATTTTGGCGGAATTCTTTTTCACGGCAGTGGTCCAGGATCCCGGCAAGCTTGCCGTCGTCCAGTCCTTTAAACACGTCGACACTTCGCAGAAAGTCGAGATCTGTCATCTCTACCCCCCTTCTCATTATTTAAATTAAGTGATTCATGATTTATGGCATAGCCAGATTGAATATTTTTACAATTCTATCGATTTAAATAGAAAAGACAGAGCGACACGCGGCGCAAGCGCCTGCGCTGCGCGAGCGATACCACAAATCTTCAATATTCAATCGTCAATATTCAATTCCAGGTTGGGTTTCTATCCTTCTTCCCTGTTGTCCGTTCAAAGCCAGACGGATTTCTTCAATAGTCGGTGCTGCCAGGACAAAAACAGTTTTTACTTTACCGATATCATCCGGAAAATGTGCGTCTGAGGATGAAATACAGGGTAAATTCATCACGCCGGGAATTTTTTTGCGAACTTCATTGAGAGGCACCCGATACGAAACCTCCAAACCATCGAGGGCTAGATCTGTCGGAATAAACCCGAGCTGGCCGATAATACCGAAGGAGGGCCGGTCGACATGCGAGGCAATACTTAATCCCCCAAGTTTATGGATCTTCACGACAATGTCCTGCAGACTCAACCGCGAGGCCCCTATCAGCAACCGCGAAACCTCTCCGCGCACTTCATCTTTTTCGTTTACAATCACTTGATACCCAAATAATTCGGCCTGGTTTTCACCGGGCAGATGAGCATAAACGAATTCCTGCATGGCCAGGGCCTGCTCGACAGCGCCAAAAATTCCCAGGATGTGGACTTCTTCTCTGGAACAGATTTCCATCCCCGGAAGAACGCAAAGGCCCAGCTTTTCTCCCAAACCTAGCGCCGCTTGAACATTTTCCGCTGAATTATGATCACAGATAGCAATAATATCCAGCTTTTTATCGATACTTTTGGCGACAATTTTTTTGGGGCTCATTTCCCAGTCGGAGCAAGGCGAAAGGCAGGTATGAATATGAAGATCTGCACTAAAATACCTCAAGGAATTTTCTTCATTGAGTGTTGGTTTTTGCGGATTCAAGGTTCTGCCTACCTAAATTTATCCATCTCAATTGGATAAAAACCAGTAGAAGGTCGCTTGTCCTTCAAAATTGTCGAATGGTATGAAACACTTTCAGCGAACTCTGAAATTTAAAGAAATAAATTAAACGTTGATCGTTTTCGCTCAAATGCGCTAAGACTTTGCTTTGCAAAACAATATAGGGTAATCACTGTCGGTTGTCAACGCATATCGGGTTGAGGACGGCCACGTCATTTAAAAAGCTAATTGCTTGGAATAAAGAGAGTTACTCGCTTATGAAAATCATGAAAATTCCAAGTACCAAAAAACAAATACCAATGACCGAAATTCAAAATTCAAAACAACATGCCAAAATTTAGATAATGGTCCGAAATTATTTCCAATATCATAGTAAAATGACAAATTCTTGGATACCTCCATTGGTGAATTCGAAGGATGGGGTCGATTTTGCCATGTTGTTTACCC
>JBAVYC010001235.1:0-2534 GCA_049698595.1 Desulfobacterales bacterium
TAGTTCCAGCATGCCGCATAGCGATAATTTAAATGGCAGTGGTATTTGTCATTTTCCAAGGGGGGGGGAAATTGTTCCAGCTTTTTTGAATCGGGCCATCTGCTTTAAGGTCTTCAACCAATAAAAATAGGTAACTACTCAGCATAAAATGCCAAAAAAAGTGAAAAAAGTAGTAAAAAGTACTTGACAAGGTTTTTCGCAAAACTTTTCAAATTTACTCTATGGTTGTAATTCTGTATATACTGGACATCGGGACCCCCAGCAGCGCTTTGTAGGGGATCTTCAAGCAAACACATTACTACCTTTCGACCATTATTTTGAAGGCGGCAGAAGCGATTTCAGAGCAAAAAATCTCGGTTTCAAAACCTGTGTTATTATAGGTTCATTCAATAACACAGGAACGCAACCGAATGAAGATCGAAAACATTGATATCGAGGCCACCATTGAGAAGGCTCGACGGCTTGTTAATGAAGACAAGAATCTGTCCGCAGCCACCCAATCAATGTTCGAAATAATGATTCTGATAATCACTTTGCTTGCCAATCGTTTAAATTTAAATAGCACAAACAGCAGTAAACCGCCGTCGAGCGATCCGAACAGGGAAAAGAAACGAAAAAGTAAAACGAGTAAAAAGCCTGGCGGTCAAAAAGGTCATGTCGGCACAACACTGAAAAAAGTTGATGATCCTGATAAAATTAAAGAGATAAAAGTTGACCGGAAAAAGCTGCCTGCTGGACGATACCGGCAGGTTGGCTTTGAGTCCCGTCAGGTGTTCGACATTGATATCTCCAGAGTCGTAACCGAATACCGGGCTCAGATACTTGAAGATGCTAATGGCAAGCAATTTGTCGCCTCCTTTCCCGAGGGCGTCAAAAAAGCGGTTCAGTATGGGACGGGGCTCAAATCCCATTCGGTCTATATGTCGCAATTTCAGCTTATCCCATATAACCGGATACAAGATTACTTTGCCGACCAGCTTCATATACCGGTCAGCGAAGGGTCGATTTTCAACTTTAACATGGAAGCCTTCCGCCTGTTGGCCGATTTTGAAGGTCTGGTTAAAAACAAATTGGCCACATCAGATCTGGCACATGCCGATGAGACAGGCATAAATCTCAGCGGCAAACGACACTGGCTACACTGTGTATCCAATAATGACTGGACTCTTTATCATCCCCATCAAAAGCGGGGATTCGATGCCATGAACGATATGGGCATTCTGCCCGAGTTCAAAGGCACACTATGCCATGACCATTGGAAGCCATACTATAAAATCGATTGCACCCACGCGCTGTGCAACGCCCATCATCTGAGAGAATTGACCAGGGCATTCGAGCAGGATGATCAGAAATGGGCGCAAGATCTGGGCAACCTGCTTGTAACCATTAACAGCAAGGTTATCGATGCCGGTGGCACGCTGGATGCAACAAATGCCCGAAAATATCGGCTCAAATACCGAAAAATCATAAAAAAAGGTGCAATCGAATGCCCAGAGCCTGTCCGGCCAAAGAAAAAAGGAAAAAGAGGCCGGATCAAGAAAACAAAATCCAGAAATTTACTGGAACGGCTCAGGGACTATGAAAATGACACGCTCAGATTTATGGAACATGATCTGGTTCCTTTCTCCAATAATTTGGGTGAAAATGATATCCGAATGACTAAAGTTCAACAGAAGATATCAGGATGTTTTCGTTCCATGGATGGTGCTAAGAGCTTCTGTCTAGTTCGCAGTTATCTGTCGACTTGTCGAAAACAAGGTATCAAGTCAAGTCGAGCATTGGAGCTTTTGTTTAATGGCAAATTGCCGAAATTTGCCGAATAAACAGTAGTAAAATCAAAAAATTACGCTGAATAATTACGCTTGCACGGTCTTTACGCAAAACCTCAATCTTCATGTCGTCTGCTCAACGCTTTTGTTATGCCAGGACTTTCAGTTTTTCGAATAGGAACTCTGGGGCGAAGTCCGCACCATTAGGCCAAACAACCGTATGAAGTTCTTGATTCACAGTGAAATCTTTAAAATAGGTGATGTCCTTTAATGGCTCAAAAATCTCTCCCTCCAGTTCCTGCTCAAAATCTACTTCACCTTCTGAACCATCGGAAAAACGAAGATAGAGGGTATAGCGTTTAATATAATTTGCTTCAATAATTCTTGGTATCATAACACTACTCCAATGGGGCGGGGCTATTTTATTCAAAGGTTTCTTTTCTTCCGCAAGCTGCCAATTTTCCAGCAACTCGTCTTTATTAAGCTCAAGCCACTCAAGGACGAGTCTGATTGCACGCCTCGAGAATCGACCATTAATTACACCAGATTCTATTTCAACAGTGATTTCATATTCACCATATATCGCATGAAAATGAGGTGGTGCATGATCTTTATAAAACATTGCAATAATAATTCCAAGAAATCTTGATATTTCAGGCCCCAATAAATCTCCCTATTATCGTTGAAATGGGCATAACGTTGTCGGTGAGCAGCGGCCTAAATGAGTGTCAAGCTTGCATGGCCTTAACGTAAAACCGCTACCTA
>JBAVYC010001236.1:0-7964 GCA_049698595.1 Desulfobacterales bacterium
CTATAAGGAGACCCATCATGGCTGAAGATCTAAAAAAAATGTACCGTACGATCATGGATGATCACTTTCCGCCGAAGGTAGAGATCAGCTTCATAGATGAAAATAATCGGCAAACGTTATGTTATGAGAAAGTTACCTGGACCATCGACAATGTCCAGAAAGGGCTTCGCTATGGAGAGAATCCGGGCCAGGAAGCCGCCCTTTATCGAATGGTCAACGGAAATCTGGTCTTAGGGGAGACCCAAACCATCCAGCCGGGCCGGTATCTGGCATCCGACATCGAGCTGCTGCAATCGGGCAAGCATCCCGGCAAAACCAACCTTACCGATGCGGATAATTCTCTTAACATTTTACGATATTTTAGCGACAAACCGGGGGCGGTGATTGTGAAGCATAACAACCCCTGCGGGGTGGCCTTGGCCGATTCTCTGGAGGATGCCTACCTGAAAGCCAACATGGCCGATCGGGTTGCGGCGTTCGGCGGCTGCATAGCTTTGAACCGGACGGTAGACAGGGCCACGGCGGAAGCCATTGTTCAGCAGTATGCTGAAGTTGTGGTGGCGCCGGAGTTCGAGCCGGGTGTCATGGATATTTTTGCCAAGAAAAAAAATCTAAGGGTGGTCAAAATCGGCAACATCGAGCGGTTGCAGTCCTTCGTCGGCCAGCGCTGCGTCGAATTCAAAAGCCTGATCGACGGCGGATTCATTGCTCAGTGGTCCTTTGTGCCGGCCGCCCGCCGCAGGCAGGACCTTAAACTTGCCGAATGCGATTACAAAGGCACTCTTTACCGAATCCGCCGGGAGCCTACGGACAAAGAATACGAGGATATGCTTTTCGGCTGGCTGGTGGAATCCGGCATCACGTCCAATTCGGTTATTTACGTGAAAGATCTGGTTACCGTCGGGATCGGTACCGGCGAACAGGACAGGGTCGGCGTCGCTCAGATCGCCAGGGACAAGGCCTACCGCAAACTGGCGGATCGCTATTGCTTTGAAAGCCTTGGCATGCCCTACAACGATTTAAAAGATCCGGAAAAAAAAGCGGAATTGGATGAGCGGGTGGCCCGGGAAAAAGGCGGGCTCATCGGGTCAGCCATGGTTAGCGATGCGTTTTTTCCATTTCGGGACGGCGTGGATGTTGGTATCGACGAGGGAATTGCCGCGGTGATTCAGCCGGGCGGATCCGCCAATGACTATCAGTCCATCGAAGCCTGCAACGAGGCCGATGTAACCATGGTGTACACCGGGCAGCGTTCGTTCAAACATTAGGTGTCGTTAAATAATCGCATTTGAAACTTCTAACGTCGTAATTTTTCTAATAGAAAATAGACAACCATGAAATAAGAGAAGTGAAGTGTATTTGCCCACCCTTTCCGCTTCGGCTGCTCCAGGGATTTTTTCGCATTGTTCGCCCAGATCGGTTATGCGAGGGGGTTCCGCCACTTCAGTTTGGGGAAACGAGCGAAATCAGAATCGGTAGAGGTTAACTCACAGCCATGTTCAATGGCAAGCGCTGCCAAATGTGCGTCAGTTACCAGATTGGCGACAGCTTGACCATCCGTGAGCACTTGCCTGAAAACAGTCCAGTGTCGCTCGGTCGGCCGAACGACTCTCGTACAGGGCTGATCCAACCAGCTCTGTACACGAGCAAGTGCTTGTTCAAGAGAGAGCGGGTGCTCGAAAACCCTTGGATTAGTCCCGATGCGAATAAAAGCGGACAGAACCGTCCAGCACAGGCAGACAATCCCGGTCCCGGATAGTTGGTCATCCCACCATGTGCGCGCTTGCTGATGACGGGAATGAAGAGAGTCTTCTGCGTACAATAGAATATTGGCATCGACGAGAATCAACGGGAATCCTCGCCTTCAATCTGGGCCAGCAGTTCCTGGATATTATCTAGATTACGGCCTTGCCGAAGGCCCATTTTGTGAGGTTTGGTTTTATAGCTACGCTGCTTCGCGGGTCCTTCCACCTGGTCCAGGCCGGCACGAAGCGCTTCGTTGACAATCGCCTTAAATGGTGTTCTCAATTTGGCTGCAACGGCCCGTGCCCGTTCAAGCACATCATCATCTATTGATAGTGTTGTTCTCATGTTGCCATCATAGCATCTTATTAATTGATGTCAAGACATCATTTGGTGTTTTGAGGACAACGATGGCTGCCACCGGCAGAGGAAACCGATAGGTTTTCGCTGTCCGGTGGACTGCCGGGTATGGAAATAGTTCATCATACACATACATTACCTAAAACGACGAGATTTGTTTTGCTCTATTCGCACATCACCTTCGAGAACGCTCCCAGCGCATAATCAATATCATCCGGCGTGATGTGGTAATGGGTCACCGCTCTGATGCGGCCCGGCCCGACAGGCAGCATTCGGACGCCCTGGTCCTCCAGCCTCTTGACCAATTCCGCCACCGTCATATCATCTCTTTTTACTTCGAAATAGACAATATCGGTTTTGATCAGGGCTGGATCGATGGACAAACCGGGTATCTCGGCCAGACCTTCGGCAAGTCTGCGGGCATTGGCGTGATCATCTGCAAGGCGATCGACCATTTCGTTCAGGGCAACGATACCGGCAGCCGCCAACACACCGGCCTGACGCATACCGCCACCCAGAACTTTGCGAGCCCGTCGTGCCTGGAATACAAAATCCCGGCTGCCGCACACCACCGAACCGACCGGGGCCGCCAGCCCCTTACTCAGGCAGAAAGATACCGAATCGGCCTCTGCTGCCAATTGGTCGACTTTCACATCCAGTGCCACGGCGGCATTAAAAAAGCGAGCTCCGTCCACATGAATTTTCAAGCCGTGACGACGGGCGATATCGCTCACCGCCTGCATATAATCAATGTCGAGGGGATGACCGCCGCAAAGGTTGTGGGTGTTTTCAAGTACGATCAAGCGGGTCAGAGGAAAGTGAATGTTGTCCGATCGAACGGCTGCTTCAATTTCAGAAAGCGCCAATGTGCCATCGGGCTGGTTCGCAACGGTCCGGGGATGAATACCCCCCACGGCCGCAGATCCGCCCTGTTCAAAGAAGAAGGTGTGCGAAAGGTTGCCCAGGATAATTTCATCACCGCGACCGCAATGGGCCAGCAAGCTGACGAGGTTGCCCATGGTGCCGCTGGCAACGAACAAGGCGGCTTCCTTCCCCAAACGATCTGCAGCCATCTGCTCTAATTTGTTTATGGTGGGGTCTTCCCCGAAAACATCATCACCGACTTGAGCCTCCGCCATGGCTTTCATCATGGACGGGGTGGGCCGGGTTAACGTGTCGGATCTAAGATCAACTTGACGCATAGCAGGTCTCCTCACTGATTGGTTCAAGGTTCAAGGTTCAAGGCTCAGGGTTCAGGGTTCAGGGTTTAGGGTTAAAGGATTAAAACCATTTGAAATCTATAATCAAGATGCTACTGATATCGGAAATCAGAAGGTACTGCAAGAATTAATGCCCTCGCAGATTTGTTTTTTTCGTTCATCATCTTGACTATTTGATATGGATAACGGTAATACACGACAGCGACATTTTATTACAAAGAAAGCTAAAAGTTTGGGTTAAGTAATAACTGCCTTAAGAAATAAAAACATCCGTAGAGGGGGGAGGGATCATGGCGAAACTATTATGGAAGCCTTCGGAAGAACAGATTAAAAACAGCAACATGTATCGGTTCATGAATGTCATCAACGAAAAATATCATCAAAATTTCAGAGAGTTCGAACCCCTTTATCAATGGTCGATAGAAAATATTGCTGATTTCTGGGAGAATTTTTGGGAATTTGCCGACATCATCGCCTCCAAACCCTATGAGCAAGCTATTGACGATGTAGCCAAAATGCCGGGGGCCCGATGGTTTTCCGGCGCGCGACTCAATTTTGCCCAAAATCTCTTGCGCTTCAGAGACGATAAAGCGGCCCTGATATTCAAGGGTGAAGGGCAGCAATCAACCAAGATGACCTATGCCGAACTTTACGATGAGGTGGCGCGCCTCGCCAAAAGTCTGAAATCGGCAGGGGTCCAAGCCGGCGACCGGGTGGTGGGCTTTATGCCGAACATGCCGGCAACCATTGTGGCCATGCTGGCGGCAACGAGCTTGGGTGCGACATGGTCGTCCTGTTCTCCTGATTTTGGCATCAAAGGCGTGCTGGATCGATTCGGGCAGATTCAGCCCAAAGTTTTGTTTACGGCCAACGGCTATTCGTTCAAAGGCAAAAAAATGGATTCTTTGGCCCGGATTGCCGATATTTTAGAAAAACTTCCCTCCATCGAAAAAGTGGTCGTGGTTCCGTACACCGATCAAAATGCGGATATCAGTGCGATTGCCAATGCCGTGCACTACAAAGATTTCCGATCTTCCGAATCCGGCCTTGAAATAGAATTTGAACAGCTGCCCTTTGACCATCCCCTCTACGTCATGTATTCTTCCGGAACCACCGGTTTACCTAAATGTATGGTTCAAAGTGCCGGTGGCATTCTGGTCCACCATTTAAAAGAACTCATACTGCACACCGATTTAAAACGAGAAGATACCATATTTTATTTTTCCACCTGTGGCTGGATGATGTGGAACTGGTTGACAAGCTCGCTGGCCGTGGGTGCCACCCTGGTGCTTTTTGACGGCAATCCGTTTCATCCCCATCCGGGCGCTCTATGGGAAATGGCCCAGGATGAAAAAATCACGGTTTTCGGCACCAGCGCGGGATACATTGCCGCCCTTATCAATGCCGGCGTCAAGCCCGGTAAAACCTATGACCTCAGCGCGCTGCGAGCGGTTCTTTCCACCGGATCACCGCTTTCGATTGAAGGTTTTGAATATGTTTACAATGAGGTGAAAACGGATTTGCAGCTGGCTTCCATTGCCGGCGGCACGGACCTCAACGGTTGTTTTGCGCTCGGAAACCCCATGGGACCGGTTTATGCCGGCGAACTGCAATGCCGCGGGCTGGCCATGGATGTGAGGGCTTTTGATGAGACCGGCAACGAGATCATTGATGAACAGGGGGAACTGGTCTGTTGTAAGCCTTTTCCATCTATGCCGATATATTTCTGGGACGATCCGGACGGCCGCAAATATCATGACGCTTATTTCGACGTCTATCCGAATACCTGGCGGCATGGCGATTTCGTTGTCGTGACCGAACGCGGCGGCGTGGTCATGCTCGGGCGATCAGATGCCACCCTGAATCCGGGCGGTGTCCGGATTGGGACTGCCGAGATCTACCGGCAGTTAGAACAGCTGCCGGAGATCGATGACAGCGTTGTGGTCGGCCAAAACTGGAAGGATGACATTCGGGTTATTCTCTTTGTCAAGTTGGCTGCCGGGTATGAATTGACCGAAACGTTGAAAGCCAAAATCAAACAGACCATTCGGACCAATGCGTCACCGCGGCATGTGCCGGCCAAGATCCTGAGTACGCCCGAAGTTCCGTACACGCTCAATATGAAGAAAGTAGAGCTGGCGGTAAAAAAAATCATAGAGGGCCGGGCCGTGCTCAACCGGGATGCGCTGGGCAATCCGGATGCGCTGGATTATTATGCAAATTTGAAAGAGCTTCAGGAAGACTAGGGCCTTCGGAAGACAGAAGTCAGAAGTCAGAAGACAGAAGTCAGAGGACAGATGTCAGAAGTCAGATGTCGGTAGTCTGAATACTGCTGTCAGAAAATATCTAATAACAGATTACAAATACTAAACAAATCATTTAGCTGCAATATCGTTCAATTTGATGGAGAGAGAGTAAATGATGGAGTCCTTTCAAATTATTCCCGTGGGCATTGTCAGAAAGACGGACACTGCCGTCAGTATCGAAATATTTGACAATTACACGGATGCCCTTCTGGGTCTTGACGGCTTTTCGCACATCGTGGTGCTTTACTGGTTTGATCAAAACGACACCGCCGCAAAACGCCGGGTGCTGCAGGTTCACCCGCGCAAAGACCCGCGCAATCCCTTGACCGGTGTCTTTGCGACCCATTCTCCGCAAAGACCCAATCTGATCGGACTCACGGTGTGCAGAATAATATCGATCCATGGCGGCTCAATTGAGATAGAAGACATCGATGCCCTTGACGGCTCTCCGGTGATTGACCTTAAATGTTACATTCCGGGTTCGATCGGGGAGAAGGAGATCCGCCTGCCCGACTGGGTGTAAATATTGACCAAAAACAATTCAATGCCCTCCATAATTTCTGGAAGAGAAAAATATCCTGGGCTAAAGTTGAAGGTTGGGGATATCACGGACCGGACTTAAAAGATTTTCAGCCCTCTTTGGGGATAATTGACGGGAATATTTTAGATTAACTAAACAAATATATAATAGAATCAGAATATTGGCAAGATTTGATATAGGCACGATATCCACAATTGGTAGGAGAAACCTACAACTTTCGAGAATGGTAGATTTGTCCCACAAACCCAAAATATCGTTGTATATTTTTTGGTGGATTTGAAAAAGCAATCTGTAAAAAACATGGCATAAAGTTGCGACGTCAATTCACAAAGAAAGATACACATCTTGCCTATTGACTGGATTCAACCCCAGTGTTATCAAAAACACAGCGCAAGGATCGGTGTTTCGAGGACATTATTCAAACCAGTTTGATTGTAATGATCCATAGCTACTGGCCCTTGCGCTTCTTATATTTCACCTCGCTGACCTTTTGGAACCATCATAAACGTTTAGCCTCCTTTTGCGATCTGCTATATGCTGATATAATTTTTTTTCGAACCAAGCAGATATTCACTAGAAAGATAATGGGTTTATATCAAGGGAGAAAAAGGCCGTGACAAAGATTAAATTTTATCGACTCAAAAATCAGATGCTATTTTTTAATTTCATTGCCATCACAATTGGTGTTTTAGCCGTTTTTATATTGAGCTATCGTTCCATTTCTCCGCCCACAGAGGAAATAGAGAGGTTGACCTTTCGCCTTGCGTTGTTTTTTGAGCCTTTAGGATTCATGTTCATTGTTTTTGTTACCCTGATTTTCGAACATCCCATTCGACGTTATCTGAATCTCGTGTATTGCAAAGAACCCATACCCCGGAAAATTGAAATCAAGGCTCGCCAAAGATTACTAAATCAGCCTTTTTTTATGATTGCTATCGACTTTTTATTATGGCTCGTTGCTGCTGCAGTCTACCCGATGTCTTATTATTCGTACAATGCTGGGGAGATGATCATAGGCCGTGCTTTATTTCAGAACATATTAATTGGATTGATCACGACAACCGCCGCATTTTTTATCCTGGAGTTTGTTCTGCAAAAGATGATGGTGCCGTACTTCTTTCCAAATGGCGGTCTTTACATGACGCCGAAAACACTTCGCATTCGAATTCGCAATCGACTTGCGGCTCTTATCGTCGCCAGCAATCTGATTCCTTTCTTTGCCGTTATTGCTATTTTACGGGGAACCTATCGGACTGATCTGGATCCGGCGAAACTTCTGGATTTATTGAGACCCGCGCTTCTAACCAACGCCCTTTTTGGTATTAGTGTCGGTATTGGATTGACCATATTGGTGAGCGGTAACATCACACGCCCTCTTAAAGAGATAATTCGGGTTCTGAAAAGGGTCCGTGATGACTATTTCGACCAGAAAGTAAGGGTAACTTCCAATGATGAAATTGGTTACACTGGTGATGTGATCAACGAAATGACCGAAGGACTAAAAGAGCGCGACCGGATGCGCCATTCGCTTGAGTTGGCGAAAGAAGTTCAGCAACATTTTCTTCCCGACTCAGATCCCCAACTTGCCGGCCTGGATATCGCGGGTAAAAGCATTTATTGTGAGCGAACCGGTGGTGATTACTATGACTATCTGGATATGGGGGATCATCGTGAGGGGAAAATAGGTATTGTTGTCGGTGATGTCTCCGGCCATGGTATCCCGTCGGCCCTGCTGATGGCATCCGCCAGATCTTCACTCCGTCAGCGGGCCTTACTTTCAGGAAGCATTGCACA
>JBAVYC010001237.1:0-2465 GCA_049698595.1 Desulfobacterales bacterium
AAACTCGGGAACTGATCATTCCCGGATATGCCGCCTCGATTGCCGGTGATGTTGAAGAAGAACTGCCTGACTGGAAGATCACTGTCGGTCCGCGAGAAGCCGCTCATCTTCCCGGATTCCTCAAGGCGAAATAGAAAACCATTATTCCATTTTCCGGTCGCCTCAGAATTTGATACGTTAGCCTTTGTCAATGCCAAATATCAATCGTCAATTCAAAAGGGAGGTTGTATGTTACTAATAGGTGAAAGTTTAAACGTAATATCCAAGAAGATCGGTGCAGCGTACAAAGCGCGCGACCCCAAGCCGATCCAGGAAGAGGCCCTTTTCCAGCGGGAAAAAGGCATGGACTATATCGACATCAACCTCGGACCGGCCAAAAAGGATGGGCATGAACTCATGCCCTGGGTGGTTCAGACAGTTCAGGAAGTTGTCGATGATCTACCGCTGGCATTGGATACGTCCAATATCGATGCCATCGCGGCGGCACTCAAGGTTTACAAGGATACGCCCCAACCGCCACTGATCAACTCCATCATGGTACGCCCGGAACGCTATGAACCCATGGTTCCGCTTGCTGTGGAACATAATGCCGATTTTATCGCCTTGATGTGGGGTCCGGAAGGTTTACCACGGGATGAGAATGAGCGGGCGGCGCTGTGCGTCGAGCTGCTGTATTTTGCCAATGAAGCCGGCATTCCCAATGAAAAGATCTGGGTGGACGGCATCGTTACGCCGGTTAACATTCAACAACCACAGCTTATGAGCCTGATGACATTTATGGAAATGCTGCAGGATATTTCACCGGGAGCAAAAAGTACCTGCGGACTTTCCAATATCTCCAACGGACCACCGGATAACCTGCGCCCCATTCTCAACCAGACTTACATGGTAATGCTCCAAAAATACGGTATGCATTCGGTGATTGCCGATCCTCTTGATGATCAGCTCATAGCGATCGCCAAAGGACAGCGCCAGGACGTCGTAGATTTGATTTATAGTGCCATGGACGGAAACGCCCCGGAGATGGGGTCACTTTCCAAAGAAATGCAGGATTACGTCAAGACCGTGGATGTTATCCTCGGCCGGTCGCTGTACTCCGATTCATGGCTGGAGCTGTAAATCGGGATTGCAGGTTGATAGTTGCAAGTTGTTGGTTGTAGCTCAACGCAATAATTCGAGTGTATCGGTTCTGCTATGACAAAAAAGCCCTTCTTCTTTGGAGTAGGGCTTTTCGTCCATTACAGAGGTCAGGTGACAGAAAACAGATGACAGAAGTTGGAATTCTGATTTCCGGCATCCGTAATCTGTTCTCTGTCATGAGCGATGTCTTGCTCTATGCGCTATGCCCTCTGCTCTATGCCCTTTTTGCCCGTAACCCGTAACACGGAACACATACCATGCCCCGCATTGACGACTACATCAACGCCAGAAATCTGGCCGTCGAAAAATTATCCCAGGAGCCTTTCGAGGTTATCTTAGAGCGTTCCGGTTTCGAGTCACCCGAAGCAGAGACGTTTTGCATCCCTTTTCTTGATCGAATTTATCGGGTTGGCTTCCCGCGATTCGAATTTGAGGATACAACCGAACGGGAAAAAGAGATACCGCTGCAGGAACAGGTCTTAATCTTGCATTATATGTCGGCAACCAAGATGCCGGAGGCAACCGGCCAATGGATATCTTACCGCGAGATCCCCGGCGCCACATTTTACTTCGGTGCATTTATCAAACGGGCCGTTGAGCCGTTGAAAAAGGTATTCGGCCAGAATTTATCCGGCTTCTCCCGGGCCGCCGCGAAACTTCACCCAAAGGAAATTGAAAGTGGAGATGCGGCCTTTGAATTCAAGGTACTGCCGGCAGTGCCTTTGCAGTTGATTCTTTGGACAGGTGATGAGGAATTCGCAGCGGAAGCCAACATACTATTTGATAGCACCATCGGTCAAATCCTATCGCCGGAAGACGTAGCGTGGCTTGCCGGAATGGTAGTGTACCGGTTGATGGCGCTGGGGCGCTAGGATATCCGACAGGGTGACGTCATAGTAGGTTCTAATAATTTGCTTCTCTGAAAACCAACTTAAATCCCAAATCTCAAATCCCAAATAATATCCAAATCCGAACTTCCATCAACCGAAACAATCCGATCACTTAAAAAATGATCCGCGATCATTGAGCCTGTTTTGAATTTTGAGTTTTGGTCATTGGGATTTGTTTGATATTTGGATTTTGGTGCTTGGGATTTTCATGATTTTTTTTAAGCAAGTAACTCACTTTTCCCCAAACAATTACCTGTTTAAATGACGTGACACAGGGATATACCATCTCTTCCTTGTAAACTGGCATCACCTTTGATATTCTTGACATATAACCGTGCCGTGATGACTATTTAACCTAAACCAATATGCTTTCCCCGCTTCATTCAGGAGACATCACCTTTGACAGTAAAATCCAAAGCCCTTGAGGTCAATATA
>JBAVYC010001238.1:0-2053 GCA_049698595.1 Desulfobacterales bacterium
GTTAACTTCGAAGACCATTTAACCGGGGCGAGCTCTGCCTGCCCAATGAAATCTCTGTTGCGCTTATTTCATCGGGGCGGTGAGTTATTACTTTACTTTATAAAAAATTGGGGAAACAATGAGCGCAGAGCCTACCGCGCGAAAACATGGTGGCTTACTCAGCACTGCTGCATTAAGTGCTGCCTTTCAAGCCCAGTCGGCCCTGCTTGAAAAGTTCATTTCGATGGCAAGGTCTCCGGATGAACCGCAAGTCATTAAAACCATGTTGCGCAAAACGATTGAGATATCCATCGAATTGACCGGGGCCCAACTTGGCAGTCTCATTTTGCTCGACGGCAAAGGCGCGGTGGTCGACAGTATATTGGCCCGCGGTGCAATCTCTCCCGAGCTAAGTTCCGAGCTGATCGAATCGGTATTAAAAGAAGGGCTTGCAGGCTGGGTGATGCAGCATCGAAAAATCGGCCTTGTCCATGATACCAATGAGGATGATCGATGGCTGACCCTGCCCAATCAACCTTATACTGCTCGCTCGGCGCTGGCGCTGCCGATCATCAGCGGGGAGATGCAGTTGGCAATTCTGACACTGATGCATTCTATGCCGGGCCATTTCACACAGGAGATTGTCGAGCTGATGAAAATCACTGCCAACCAGATAGCCCTGGTTTTAGACAATGTATACCTATTCGATAATTTGAATGAATCCTTTAAGTCATTGGGGAAAGCCCAAAAAAAGATTGAGACCTATTCCCGGACTCTCGACCTGGAGTTGGATGAGTGCCGTAAAATTCAGCAGAGTTTTTTACCCAGGCAATTGCCAAATTTACCCGGCTGGCAGATTGAAGAATTTTTTTTTCCGGCCAGGCGGGTTTCCGGCGATTTTTACGATGCATTTATGTTGCCGGGTGGTTATTGCGGATTGGTCATTGGCGACGTGTGTGATAAGGGCGTGGGATCGGCGCTCTTCATGGCACTCTATCGCAGTTTAATTCGTATATTCTCCGGCCAGTCACAGTTGAGCAGATCGCTGGTTGACACGCAATCGAAAACGGTTGGCGGCCCTTCCGACTCATCTTCAATCCGACACTACAGTCAAGTCGAAACGATGCGCACGGTTGCACTGACCAATGATTATATCGCCCAGGACAATGAAATGTGCATGTTTGCAACGCTTTTTTTCGCTGTGTTAGATCCGGAAAATGGAAAACTAATTTATATCAACGGTGGGCATGAGACCGCATTTATCATTGATCGCAGCGGTGTAAAGGAAAGGCTCTCGCCCACAGGACCGGCAGTCGGTCTAATCCCCCAGGTGGAATTTAAATTTAAACAGGTCCGGCTGCAGCCGGGCGAAATTTTATTTGCTTATACAGATGGGGTTAGTGATGCACGCTCTATAAACGAAGAGCGCTTCACCAGAAAGCGTTTAGTCTCCTATTTATCTCAACCTGTTGCGACCGCATCCGAACTCATGGAAAGGATCGGGACAGATCTTTTTGCCCATATCGGTAAAGCCCGCCAGGAAGATGATATTACGATGCTGGCGCTTCAGCGTGAATAATTGGTTTCAGGTGTCAGGTGTCGGGTGTCAGAATTTTTTTTAATTGTCACTACGATGTCCCCGATGTGATTAACTTAACATTAACTGCTCGTGGGAGTGGCTTTCCAGCCACGAAAGGAAGCCGCTTTTTATCCATACTTGAATTTAAAGGCATTTTCGCAATATTCTAAGCGCATCCGATGACGGTTAAACCTGCGAATCTTATTTACGGTGTTGAAGACAACCCGCCGCTTAGTGCCACCATCCTCCTGGCCGTGCAACACCTCCTGATAGCAGTGATCGATCTCGTTTATCCTGTTATTGTTGTCGCTGAAGCCGGCGGTACCCGGGCCGAGACCGCCTTCTGCGTCCAGATGTCAATGCTGGCCATTGGGATAGGTACTATTCTGCAGGTGCGAAACCGGGGGCCGCTGGGCTCCGGTTTTCTGATTCCCCATGTTACGACCGCCGCCTATCTGACGCCTTCCTTGATCGCGGCCCGGCTCGGTGGGATGG
>JBAVYC010001239.1:0-1860 GCA_049698595.1 Desulfobacterales bacterium
CCATAGCCCCACGTGATCGACGCTTCGCCTTGATGTTCCCAAAAAGTCTCGTTGCGGCCCTGGTATTTCGTGCCACTACCGCTAGGCTGTTAGGATATATCTAAGATTTCTGATCGGCTTTGAAATCTAAGGAAATATCTGCAATGCCATGACAGCTTTGAAGTCTGATCACAAAATGTGGTTGGATTTTGCCAATTTAGCTGGCTGCTGATGCAAAAGAATCTATCAACAGCTTCTTAAAGTCAGAGTTCCGGATAGTTTTTTTTATCTTGTTTGAAGAATATATCTTTTGCTTTATTTCAAGATTATTTCTCATTTCGGTTATAATATTTTTATCTATTTTGGCAAATTTTTCAGCTATTTTATTTTTATCTCCAAAAATTAGTTGAACATAATTTGGGTTTTTTAAATTTTCTGCCATCGGAAACTGTTCCGGGATGTTTTCTAAATTGCGTCTGACTGAATGATTGCCATGAATTCTTCTACACCAGTAGTTAAATCGTCTGAAATGCTGTTCTAAAATATTGTTTGTTCGCAGTATGAAAATAATTCTTTTCTCACCATTAACATACATCGTCACCGGCTCAGAGAAAAGTCTTTTTCCGTTTTCTTTTAGTTTATCCATTATTTTTTTAAAACTTTTACTAAGTGACTTGTCATCGGTGTTTTTAATTTTTTCTCTCAAATCGGTTTTAAACTTTGCAACGGCCATTTTAATTGCCTTAAGTTCGGTGTGAGTGCCGGTTTCTTTCATTTGGCAAAGTCCATTGTTTACGTTTTGAGGAACCGTACCAAGTGCATCACGCAGTTGTGAGAACACGGATAGTTTCATTTCATATTGTTGTATCTTTTTTTCAAGCGCCGAGTTTTCAACAATCTCTTTAATTTCATGATAAAGCTTCCAAATGATATTACGGTTTTTATTTTTTATCGAATAAAAAGGAATAACTTCTTTAATAACAGAGTAGGCTGTTTTTAAACGATTATAAAAATTTAAGTGTCGGTGATCAAAAGGAAATCCATAACCGTCTGCATTGGAGCCATAATCAAGAGTCCACACAATTAAATAATAAACAGAAAGTTGCGATGCAATCAGAGCTTTGCCGAATTGTTCCGGTTTTTCTAAAAAAGTTTCGATTTCACTAATGGTAATGTTGGTAAATTTGTTACCCATTTTGAGTCTCATCGTCTTAAGGTTACCGGCAACAGCAGCCTTTGATAATGCTTTGCGTAGCGCTGAACACTCATTATCAAAAAGCGTTAGCCCAATAGCCTGTAGAAAATGGAAATGACAAATGTAGTGGGCGATATCTCCGAACACTGACTTTACGGCTGATTGAATTGCCTTGGCCATATCAGAGACGACAGCAAGGGGGACTCCCAGGCGATTTTTAATTTCTTTGAGGAATCCGGTCAGATCCTCTTTGTTTTCACTTTTAAGTTTAGCTGAATACAGAACAAAGCCGGAGATAGGATCTATACTTGAAACCAGTTTGGGGCTGTCGCCTTGGCAGGTAGCATCTAAGTGCAAAATATAACCGCCCTGTTTTTCGATATATTGTTTAATGAGATCATTACTTTGTTGGTGAACCGCAGTCAGATAAAAAAGGAAATTATTGATAAGTACTTCTACTTCGCTCGTTGATATTTTGATGGCATGTTTTTGCAGCAAAATTAATTGAATCTCAGCAACCTGGCGATTTTCGTTGAAACGCAACTTGCCGACTTCAACCAGAACATTAAATGCAAAATTAGAGTCGGCTGGCACAATCATAGGCAGCTCGCCGGATTTGAATGATCCGATATGCCGATGTTGCGGACAATACTTAATAGTTTCATGGGCGATGAAAGTTCCAATAC
>JBAVYC010001240.1:0-1659 GCA_049698595.1 Desulfobacterales bacterium
GTTCTGCGCTAAATGGGTGAAGATATAGCTAACAGTATATCAGATTTATGACCGGTCTCAAGATTTAATTGGTCAACAACTGATTATAATAATACCAATTTCTTTAAAAAAAAGGTGCAATAGAGGATAGTCTGGAAACGGGAAGCCGCGAATCATGTAAATTCAATCTGTTGGATAGAAATGAAAAGAACAGGACAATTGCACTTTGATTCGAACTTTTGCGGTGAGGGGGGCTGAAATTTTTAGCCACCCGAAGATGTTGCCGGCTATTACCTCGCGCTCAAGGCGCTCTGGGAATTGCAGATTGAAATATTCAGCGATTCACACAACCCGTCAAACGAACCAAAGGCCAAGACGATTGGGGAATTGCGTGTTTCCGACTCCTTTATATCAGTTCAGTATGTATTTCTCGGGATTGACCGGGATTCCGTTTAGATGGACCTCGTAGTGAGTATGAGGGCCGGTGCTGCGGCCGGTACTGCCCATCAGAGCGATGGGTTCCCATCGTTTGACTTTGTCGCCCCGTTTTTTCAATAATTTGTGATTGTGTCCGTAGCGAGTTTTCATCCCATGCCCGTGATCAATCACAATCGTCAGACCCAGCAACCCTTTTTTACCGGCGAAAGTGACAACACCGTCGGCAGTGGCCACGATATGCGTTCCTTTACGCGAGGCGATATCAAGTCCTTTGTGAAGTTCACGCCGACCGGTAAATGGCGATTTGCGGTATCCAAACCTGGAGGTCACCCAGGACTTGGCGTTTCCGGATAACGGGCGGATCGCCGGTGTAGATGCCAAAAGATTCTGTTGATCTTCAAGCGATTTCAGAAGGGACTCTAACTCTTCTTGTTGACCGGCGGAGGCTCGGCCGATCTCCTCAATTTGCTCGTGCATATTTCGCATGAGACTAAAGTGTTTCTCCTTGAGTGGAATCTGAGCATCCAGATCTTCGGGGATCGAACCTCCAACACCAAAAATACCCTCGGATTCATTCGGTTTTTCAATATTGGCAATAATACGGATTTTTTTCTCAAAGCTGTTCAATGCCAGCAGTTTGGCTTTTAAGGCATTAATTTCACCGGCAAATTCTTGAATTTGCTTGCGTTGATGACGAATCTCTTCCAATTGACTCGAAATCTGGAGTTCACGGTTTTGATGCTGTGATGCAGCCCCCTTCAAGTTATAGTAATCATATACAATATAACCAACAGCCGCGGATATGCCCATAAGGACGATCCCAAACAGAAACAGATGGGCTTTGGATGTGCAGATCTGCTTTGCAGGTGCCCCGCTGCTGCCTAGTATGACGAAAGAAATTTTCTTGCGCATGATCAATGTACCTCAAACGGATTGCCGGTCGAGCACCGTTGTTTCATATGTGAACGTTTCAAACAAAAAAAACGCCTGCGGGACTAACTCACCCGCCGGCGTCGCAAATACTGAAGTTCGGTAACCTGGCTGTCCTGGCCCTATTGGCTTTAGACCCGCGGTTTTGCGCCGTCATCTTTCGGTGACTTTGCCCTTTCGCTTAAAAACTTATCTTTATTTAAAATGATAATGAGAACCGGCAATTTTGTCAAGTTATAAATCTATAGCTTCGCAGGTCCAATTCCGATCTTAATCTACAGACCTTGTTGAATAGTTTACTGGTTGAATGGT
>JBAVYC010001241.1:0-3686 GCA_049698595.1 Desulfobacterales bacterium
GATTCAATCTAACTGTGAGTTTGTCTCCCTGATAAGCATTGATTTCACGTTCACCATCCAGAGCAATCATGTTATCGGTGTCACAGTTAATTGGAATTGCATCCCGTAAATTGAATTGCCGGCAAGACGCAATGGGTATACGCCTGATCACCCCCGGCGCGATCGGGGCCAGCACCTCTTTTCCGCCGGCTCCAATATGAATGTGGGTACCCTTGCTATCTTCAGATGGTGTCACACCCAAAATTCCGCCCAGAGAGGAAAATCCGATACTGGATGGACTGGTTCGGCTTAAAAATATTTCCTTCAATGAAGCGACTTCCCAAACCGCTTTGGCACCGACGTAGGCATCATCGGTTACCACGATGTCAATCAAAGCGATATCCAGCAGGACATCGTTGCGGTAGATCTCTAAACGCGGCATTTGCCGCAGGGTCTGCCGGCCGGGGTAATCTTTGGTTGCCAGAAACCCGGCCGCCAGACCGGCCAGCGTACCTTCGATCATGAACGGAAACACATTGTTCGTTCCGGTTGAAATCGGCAAAAGAGCGGTATCGCCACAAGTCTTGGCAACGACCCGGTTGGTGCCGTCACCGCCAAGGGTGATAATGCAGGCGACATCCAGACCGACCATGATTTCGGCCGCCGTTTGCGAGTCATCGGCTGTCCCCTGCAGTTCCATATCCAAAAACCTCGCCTTGACAGAGACATCGATATCTTCTATTGCCCGCCGGCCGATACCGAAGGAATCGGGCATGATGAAAACGTCCCTGACTTGCAAGGCATCCAGCGCTATTAAAATCCGTTTGACGATATTGGTTTTTTCGGCATTGTCAAAAACAGAGCCATAGGCCACCAGACGCCGGATATCCTTGCCGGATGCAGGATTGGCGATAATTCCAATCGGTTTCAAACCGTTTCTCCGAATAGCTTAAAATTCAATGACCGATTCTTACAACGATTAGTGATCATTTTTTAGTAAATATTCAGCAATATATATACCAAAATCTACTAAGAATAAATAAAATTATGAATTCAATAGGTTATAAGGGTTTTTATTAAGACGCGCCAAAATCCAAAGGCGTTGTATTTCAATTATGAAATGAGATCAGGTATAGTAGTCTGTAATTATTAGTATTATTCATCGTCCCAACCACTTTCTTTGACATACTTTTCCATCAACTGCTGACTGACGCCGGCAGTCCAACCGCCATCCACATTGAACACCTGACCGGTGATGTAGCGACTTTCGTCAGCTGCCAAGAAATGATAGATCCCCACCAGCTCCTCCACTTCACCGATGCGACCCAAAGCGGTTACCTTTGAGGACATATATGTGCCCAGGTTACTGGCGCCCATTTTGGTATTGATGAATCCCGGACAGACTGAGTTCACCCGGATTCTTTGCGGACCCAGCTCAAGGGCCGCAATCTGACAAAAGGAGTTTATGGCTGCCTTGGTCCCCGAGTACTGGCTGTTGCCTGGAACCCCCATAACGGCGGCCAAAGAGGAGGTAACAATGATCGAGCCTTCGTCGTTCATCGATTCAGGAGCGTGCTTTAGTCCAAAAAACACGCCGAAGGCATTGACGTTGAATACCTCTAAAAGATGATCCGCTTTGCCTTCCGCAATGGCGATAAAATTGTCCCGACCCGTAATGCCGGCGTTGTTCACCACAATATCCAGTTTGCCGATCATCTGAACCGCTTTCTCCAATGTTGCTTTGACTTGTTCCTCATCGGCAACGTCCAGTCGGAGGGCCGTCGCGCCTATTTCGTCAGCAATTGCCGTACCATCGGCAATGTCTGCAATGACGACTTTAGCGCCGGCTTCGATGTAACGCTTTGCAATACCCAGCCCGATACCTTCAGCGCCCCCGGTTATAAATGCGGTTTTGTTTTTAAGTGAAAACATGAGTATACCCTCCAAAGCCTCTTAAAAACAGCCTTTTTAAGAAGCAGCGCCGGTTGGCGCACTAAGTTTGATTAAATTTAGGTTTCAGGTGTCAGGTGTCAGGTGTCAGGAAAACCATCGCATAATCCTGAATCCTGAACGTTGACACCTGACACCTCACTTGTACCCATCATTCCACCATTCCAGTATTCCATGCTCGACGAGATAACCACACCAGCCCGGCTAACGCTGTAATCATCGAGAAAAATACGCTGAATAGTTAAAATTACTTCCTGGGCAAATACAACGCCCAACCGGCCGAATCACGCCCGGCATCCATCATACCTTCCGAAAAGGTCGGATGCGGACGAATGGTATGGGCCAGTTCATCCGTGGTACACTCCAACTGCAAGGCCATCACCGCCTCTCCCACCAATTCGGTGGCATTGGCACCCACAATGTGGATTCCCAAAATTTCCTCTGTTGCGCCATCCGAGACAACCTTCACCGAACCGTCCACCTCGCCGTAGCTCATGGCAAGCCCGTTAATGGGATAGGGAAAGTCACCGATGTCGACATCAAATCCTTTTTTTTCGGCTTCTTCCTCGGTCATCCCGACGGCACCCACCTGAGGCGTCGTCCAAAGGACCCGCGGGATCAGGTGAAAAGGAAACTCATTGGTCTGACCCATGGCATTCTCGGCAGCTGTAACCCCCATGGACGAAGCCGCGTGACTGTTCATCCAGCCTCCGGTGATATCGCCGATGGCAAAAACGCCCTTGACCGAGGTCTGCAGCTTTTCATCCACTTGGACACTGCCGTCTTCGTTTTGACGGACACCGACCTGTTTTAATCCCAGGCCGTCCAGATTCGGTTTGCGCGCGTCAATCAAGACCTTCTCTATTTCCAGTGTTTGCTCTTTGCGCCCCGATATCAAGGCTTCAAACCGCTTTTTCAATTTTTTTACAGCCTCCAGATTCGAACGGGTTATGACCTGGATGCCCTGCTCGCGGAAGGCCTGGGCCAGCCGTTGACTGGTGTCATGATCTTCCATGGGTAGTATCCGTGGGGATGGCGTGACAAGAAAGACCTTGCTGCCCAGCCCATTTAACAGGGCTGCCATCTCAACTTCCAGCGCTCCGGCTTCGCCCCAGACCAGCACGGCGGATGGCGCTCTGGTCATATCCAAGGCGTCATCGGTGGTCATGACAGCATCCCGAATGCCGGGAATATCCGGTATGTCCAGCGAGCTGCCGGTGGCCAGAATTATATTTTTGGTTTCACTGGGCTTTCCGTCGATGGTAATTTCGCGGGCATTCTTCAGTACGGCCCGGCCTCTTAATAGATCGACTTTATTGTTCTGCAGCAGGGCTTCCATTCCCATTCGGATTTCGCCGGCAACCGTATTTTTGCGTTCCACGATCGCCTTAAAATCAATTTCGCCGCTTGAGGCTTTGATGCCGAATTCTTCACTTCGCCGAATGGTGTCGAGAATAGCGGTGGCTTTTAACCACACCTTGGATGGAATACAGCCCCAGCTAACGCAGGTTCCGCCGATATCGCCGGCTTCCACGACGGCGACTTTTCCTCCCAGCTGAGACGCTCGAATGGCGGCCGCATACCCGCCCGGACCACAACCGATCACAATAACATCGTACATGATAGTATCTCCTTGCCTTACATAATTATTCTGATTTATAAACCAAAAGAAGGTAATCCTTAATAATGGCCTTAAATTTCAATTCATTTCGGAGTATTGGAGTAATGGAGTGGCGGAGTGATGGTTAAAGGTTTAG
>JBAVYC010001242.1:0-6002 GCA_049698595.1 Desulfobacterales bacterium
CTATGCCATCTATCGCCGGGTGGTTGTTAAACCGGCCTACCTGACCAACGGGCTGGATGCCAGGCTGATCATCCTGTTTACGGCGGTGATCATCATCACGTTCTATTTTATTAACGCATTTCTGACACTTCCCTCCATCGGCGGCGGATTCGACTATGCCGGTTACTTCACCGTCTCGAACCTGGTGAAGAACCTATTTAACCTCGCAAGCTTATCCCCGGCCGGCAGCCGGGCCGGTTATGAAATCGCCTACTGGATTCACCTGTTGACAATTCTCGGCTTCCTGATTTACATCCCGGGTTCGAAACACCTGCATCTGCTGGCGGCGGTCCCGAACGTATTTCTGAAACCACTGGATCGACCCAAGGCGATGATCAAAACCGATATCGAAGACGAAGATGCCGAAACCTTCGGCCTGGGCAACGTGGCTGATTTAAGCTGGAAAAACGTTCTGGACCTTTATGCCTGCACGGAGTGCGGCCGCTGCGAGGAGCAATGTCCGGCCGACATGACCGGCAAACCCCTGAGCCCGAAAGCCTTGATTCATGATCTCAAACTCGATCTGTTGGGCCACTCCGCCAAGCTGCTCAACGGCGAGTTCGAGTCTGTGGCGCCGTTGCTGAGGGCTGGATCGCCGCTGACCGCTGATGTCCTGTGGTCGTGTACCACCTGTCGGGCCTGTGAGGATATATGTCCGGTCAATATCCAGCATCTGGATATCGTCCTTGAAGCCCGCAAACACCAGGTGCTGATGGAATCGAATTTTCCGCCCGAGATGCAGGAAACGTTCAACAATCTTGAAAACCAGTCGAATCCATGGGGTTTCGGCAGCGATACCCGCGGGGACTGGTGCCAGGATCTGGATGTTGCCCTGATGACGGATCATCCGGATGCCGATATTCTTTATTACGTTGGTTGTGCCGGATCTTTTGATGACCGGGGGATACGGATATCCAGGGCGATCGTAAACCTATTGAAAAAAGCGGATGTCGATTTTGCCATTTTAGGGCCGCAGGAAAGGTGCAATGGCGACATGGCGCGCCGGGCCGGCAACGAATATCTGGCTCAAATGATGATTCAGGAGAACGTTGAAATATTCAATCAGTATAAACCGCAAAAAATTCTTACCGGCTGTCCCCATTGCTTTAACACCTTTAAAAATGAATACAGCCAATTTGGTGCCGGTTATGACGTCGTTCACCATTCGGAATTTTTGCTGGAGCTCACCAAACAGAATCGGTTGCAACCCAAGGAATCGAAAATCGAAAAGTTGACGTTTCACGATTCATGCTATCTGGGACGCTGGAACGGACTCGTTGAAGCACCCCGGGAGCTTTTGCGGCTATCGGGTCTGTCCCGGGATCTAATTGAGCTGAAGCGTACGAAAGCAAAAGGGCTGTGCTGCGGCGCCGGTGGCGCAAGAATGTTCATGGAAGAGAATATCGGCAAACGCATAAATATAGAACGGGCAGAAGAAATTGTCGCAACGGCGGTACCGACCATTGCGGCGGCCTGCCCCTTCTGCACCATCATGCTTAGAGACGGCATCGCGGATCTAAACGGAACAACTATCGTCTACGATATCGCTGAGATAATCGATATGATTACGGTTTAAGTAAATACGCCGCTGTGGGATTTGCCAAATGTGGCCCCAAAATGTACATTGCGGAAACGGTTATATTTTTTGAGAGTCAGGCATGAACGCGAAACCCCTCATAATTCTGTTGACGATCATTGTTTTTGGCCTCGTTCATTTCGAGCTTGCTGCAATGGATTCAAAATCAATGGGTAGCAGCCTCGCCGCTACCGCCACTGAGTTGAGCGGGAATCCGCAGCAAAAGAACCCTTTGAGAGGACCGCGAAATGGCTTCGCCAAGGGAACCCGAAAATGGCAGACCTATGCCTCCGCTGCCGCAGGTGATAAAGGCAAGGGAGAGATGTACGCCCTGCACTTTGGATACGGTTATTTTTTGATGGATTACCTGTCGATTAACATTGATGTGCTGGGGGCCTATCTTCGTTCCGGAATTGACGATAACGGCGTTGCCGGCGGTTTTGACGTCATATTTCGCCGGCATTTTTCCCGGGTCGAAGATGATCTGTGGTCTGTCTATCTTGACCTCGGCGGTGGCCTTCAGCAGCAATCCACCAATTTTGCAGGTAACCGGCACTTTAACTTCCGGGTAATGGGCGGCGGGGGTGCTACGCTGCGGGTTGGCGATCATGCCCGGATCATGGGCGGGATGCGGTATTTGCATATTTCCGACGCCGGCATCGATGGCGGTGGCGGCGGTTTCGACGGGTTCATGTTTTACGGAGGCGTTATGTTCCCGTTTTAAAGAGGCTTTCAATCTGCTATGAATTCACTAAAACCCATGGAGCCGACCGAAAACTACCTGGATACCCCGGACGGCCGGATACATTATCTGGACTGGGGTGGATCCGGGCCCGAGGCCCATCTTCTGCATGCCAATGGATTTTGCGCCGGAACTTACGCCCCTTTTGTCAGGTACCTGCACAAGGATCTGCACGTCATTGCCAGTGATGCGCGCGGTCATGGCGCTTCAGATCTGCCGGGCATCAAACGCTTACGCCACTGGAATATATTTGCAGACGATCTCAAAAATCTAATTGAAAAAACCATGACGCCGCCGATTATCGGCCTGGGACATTCCCTCGGGGCGGTAACCACCTATATCGCAGCAGCGACCTATCCCCGGCTTTTTTCCTGTATAATATTGATTGACCCCCCCATATTTCCCCGCTGGATGCTCTGGTTGATCGCTGTTATGAAATCGCTGGGACTTGCCGGAAGAATCCCGCTGGCTAAAAAAGCACGCCGCCGCAGAAAAACCTTTCAGAGCAAAAAAGAAGCCCTGGATCGCTTTGCCTCCGGCCGGGGCATTTTCAAATCCTGGTCCAAGGAATTTGTCGAGGCTTACCTGGAGTGCGGGCTTCTTGAAAGGGATGCCGAAACGGCCGTCCTCAGATGCGATCCGGAGTTGGAAGCACAGATTTTCGAATCCATACCGCTGGATGTTTGGAAATATGCAGAAAAAATATCATGTCCTGTGCTGGCGATCCGGGGGGAGCAGTCGGATACCTTCAGGATAGATGCGGCCGAGCGTCTCAAACGCCGGATCGCCGACTATGAATTCGCCAGCATCGCCGATGCCGGCCATTTCGTTCCCATGGGAAAACCGCAAGAATGTGCCCGGGTTATTACGGATTTCATTCATCATTTTAACGATGAAACCATATCATAAAGGCTGTGCAGAGTTGAACTTTCTTGGCATACATTCCATTTTAGGGCCTTAGGGAGATAAACGGTGATAGAGAAACGTACAAGAATTACTTTAAACTCCCGTAACATAGTTATTTTGCTGAGCACGATCACAATTCTGTTAGTGGTGGCTCATTTAGTCACGATAGCGATGCCGTATATCTTTGAAGGATTTGAACATGGACTCGTACGTTTACTTTTCAGTCTTTTTTTTCTTGATGGTGAAGGCAATGTACCGGCTATTTTTTCGACATGGCTGTTTCTGCTAAACGCTGTAATTTTTCTGATCGTATGGAAAGCAGCCTGCCTATCAGGTGATTCCCATAAGATTTGGCTGTTTCTATCCAGTGTATTCGTTTTTCTGGCTTTGGATGAGTCTATTTCGATCCACGAGAGGTTAATCGATCCCCTTAGACAGGCACTGGGCGCTACGGGAATCTTCTATTATGCTTGGATTATTCCTTACGGCGTCGGTGTCGTGTTGTTAGCGATAGTTGCGATTCCCGTCTTTTGGCGAATGCAGAAAAGAATCAGATTCTGGTTTGGTCTATCGGCCGCTACCTATCTCGTTGCAACCATCGGACTTGAGATGATCAGTGGAAAGTACCTGGTGATGATGAATGAGCAAAAAGATATTGTGTGGATATTTATGGTAACAGTGGAAGAATCATTGGAAATGGTGGGTTTGATTATTCTCGTTTATGCTCAATTGTTATTACTGCGGGATAAGTACAATGGATTTTTAATTTATATGCCCGGCACCGGCGATGCGTCTCCGCAATCTACCGATCAATGAACCCCTTAGTTGCATCGTTGGGGTGAACCTGAGTTTGCGATGAGGGTTGCCGGGAATGGCTTTGGTTTCAGCGGGAGGGCCTAAGAAGAAGGTGAGAAGATCGTTTGGCAGGACGATCCAAGCGCCATCTTTGCCTTTTTATGGTTCCCAATTTTAGACTGATTTTGCAGGTAATATTATGGGGAAAAAGATTTTCGGGATTTTCGGCCTGGTTTTTTTGCTGGTGTATTTTCTAACCCTGGTGCTGCATATTTCCGCAAACTTTGATCAGTATCAATGGGATTTTCGAACCCACCGTAAGGCCGGTGAAATTTTTGCATCCGGCCTTGATCCTTATGATCCCCGTATCTTGTTCCCGCAAGCCCAGACCAAATTTTTATATAATTATCCACCGGTGACGTTGTATTTTTATAAATTTTTTGCGCAATTTAGCTTCAAAACGGCTTTTCATATATTCCTGATTGCCAAATGTATGCTGCTGATTGGACTGATTTATTTTTGGAAAAGAGAATTTATCAGGACAAACACAACCGCTCTTTTTTGTCTTTTCTGTTTGCTTGCATTTAACAGCGCCGTTTATCGGGATTTGATCGCCGGCAACATTAATTTGGTGGAACAGGTTTTCCTATGGCTGGCCTTCTTTTTTTATATAAAGCGAAGGCTAATACTATTCTGTACCTTTTGCCTATTGGCAGCCAGCTTTAAGATGACGCCAACCTTTTTCCTGGTTCTGCTGTTGCTTGCAGATGATAAAAAAAAGTATCAATATTTTGTGTGCTCGGGTTTGGCTTTCTTCGCTTATTTGTTGATCCAGTACCTTATCGTGCCCGATATGGTCACCAGCGCTATTCAAAATGCCTTTGCAGTGGTCAGCGAACGCGGAAACATTGTCCCTTCCACCTTTACCTTAATCAGTGATGTGTTCAAATGGTTATCCGAAAATGCAGGTTTGGCGACACCGCAAGTCATTCAATTTGCCATTCTTGCGGTCTTTGCAGCGGCCGTGATTGTGTTTACCCATAGAGCCCATGCGCGGCTGGTAAGCGCGAAGGTGGAAAACAGACAAATGCTCGAGGTATTTTTAGTTTGCCTGGTTTATGCCCTAATCCACCCGCGCTTTAAAGACTATGCCTACATGTTGCTGATCGTCCCCGCCTTTTACATCATAATGAACAACCGCTTCACGAAGGCCAATCCGTTCGTCATTTTTTTTGCTATTCTCCTTTATCCGCCGTTTATCGTCCCCGGAACCGAGATTGTTTTCATGTTTTTCTGGAAATATTATCCGCTTATGGTCGCCTATGTCATCTGGGGAATGTATCTCTATGAAATATTCTCCACCGGCAAAGCGCCGTCCCGCGCACCGCTTCCCGATGGAAAACGGAATAAAAGTATACCAAAGTTCAAAAACGAGCACCGCCTGGCCTGAAAAAGGGGATAGCCTGATCGGAAAAGAAACTGATGAACGTCGAACATCGAACGTCCAACATCGAACGTCGAATGAATGTATTCTGTCTATTATAAAAAGACAGCGCACAGCCTCCCCTCCGGCCTGGAAGCCTACGGGCTGGAAGCGGGCTCTTAGGGGTTGTAGCGCCTACGCCTCGGAGAGCGATTACATCCCTCTCGATTCGTTTGCCGGAAGTTCGCATCGTATTTCAATTATAGTGGGATTGGCTTTGCAGCCATGAAAAGACGTCGCTCTAGCGCTGTGATCGTTAAATCGCGGCTGGAAAGCCGCTCCCACGGAGATAGCACCAGGCCTTAAGTTAATGAAATTGGGTTGTAACGTTCAATGCCCTTCTACCAACGCCTTGTATGCCGCCGAGTTGCGAATATTTTCCAAATCGGTGTCGTTTTTAATCAGATCCCAGTTATCATAGCCGTTATCGATGGCTTTTTTAAGCCAGGCAACGGCTTCGT